>CAITDH010000001.1 GCA_903891045.1 uncultured Desulfobulbaceae bacterium
GTAATATCAACATACTACGAAATGACGTTTCATGTCGGATGATATCAGTATGTCCATGACCTTGAATGATATTATTGACGCCAGTCAGAAGAAATTTTCTGATCTCCCGGCAGTGGGAATGGCCCTTGAAACCCCAATAACGTATCAGGTTTTTTATGAGCGGATCATCGCGCTTGCTGGACGATTGTCAAGGGAAGGGGTTAAAAAAGGTGATCATATTGCCATTCTGGCAGAAAATTCCCCCAACTGGGGTGCCGCCTATTTTGCCATTGTTCGTTTGGGGGCCGTGGTTGTTCCTGTCCTGCCCGATCTGCCGGAGGCTGATGTCCATCATATCCTCACGGAGATGCGGGTTCCGCTTCTCTTTACCACCGAGCGGCAGATAGAAAAAATATATGAGTTGAATCAAAGGGGCTTGAAACGGATTATTACCCTTGATGATTCTGTTGCCAGCCTCGATCTTCTGGCGGTGGAGACCTTTTCAGGCTATCTGGCCGGGGCCATGGAGATGTGGAAGAAGGCAGAAGCAAAAGGAGGTCTTGTCTTTGATAAGGTTTGTGAAGATGATCTGGCGTCTATCTTATACACGTCCGGGACCTCAGGGTATTCTAAGGCCGTTATGCTCAGTCACAAGAATTTGGCCGCCAATGCCCGGTCCGCTTCTGCCATGATCCATATCGAACCAGGCGCTGCGTTTCTTTCCATCCTGCCTCTATCCCATGCCTATGAATTTACCGTAGGCTTTATCCTGCCCTTACTGCGGGGCGCCAGGATTGCCTATGCTGGCAAGACACCGACACCAGCTATTCTTCAGAAACTCTGCAGCCAGGAAAAGCCCTTTGCCATGTTTGTGGTGCCCCTCGTGCTGGAAAAAATTTATAAAAAACGGGTAATTACCCAGATCAGCAAGAGCTTTACCTTGTCTCTGCTTTGCAAGGTCGGGTGGGGGAGAAAATTTATCCATAAACGCATCGGGGCCAAGCTGCTGGAGTTTTTTGGCGGGAATCTGCAACTGATGGGGATAGGCGGGGCGGCCCTTAACCCGGATGTTGAGCAGTTTCTGTATGATGCGGACTTCCCGTATCTCATCGGTTATGGCCTGACTGAATGTGCGCCTTTGCTTGCCGGTGGACCTCCAGGCGACAAAACCATCGTTGTCGGCTCCTCCGGCAAGCCGGTTCCGGGAGTCAGGATTAAAATTGTCGCTCCCGATTCTCGGACAGGTATTGGGGAGATTTATGGTTATGGCCCTAATGTCATGCGGGGGTATTATAACGACCCGGATGCTACCGCTGAAACCATTACCGCCGATGGCTGGCTTGCTACCGGCGATCTGGGGTTTATAGATGATCTGGGTAATCTGCATATTCGAGGTCGATCCAAGAATGTCATTGTTATGTCCAATGGCGAAAATGTTTATCCCGAGGCCATTGAGCACAAGATGAATGCCTATCCCTGGGTCGTGGAGTCTCTGGTGGTCGAAAATAATGGCCGTCTGGATGGCTGGGTCTATCCTGATTATGAATATATTGATGCGGCAACAACAGGTCAGTCACGGTTTCAGTGCCATGAGTATATTGCAGGACTGCTAACGGAGATGCGCAAGGAGCTGAATGAACAGCTCTCTTCGGCAGCAAGGTTAACGAGGATTCTTGAACGTCGGGAACCCTTTGTCAAGACAGCAACCCATAAGATTAAACGCTATCTGTATAGTGGCGGGAGCATGATGTCACTTGCCCGTGGTTTGTTTTGCTGTGCAAAAGGAGATTAAAGAGGCAAGGAAAATGACAAGAGGTGCCATCAAAAATAGAGAGGTGTGAAAAAGGATGTAAGGTGTTTATCTTTCCCCGATGACTGACCCTATAGCGACCCTATGGAGCAATAAAACAAAAAAGCACCTACCTCGAAAGAAGTAAGTGCTTGAATTTACTGGTGCACCAGGAGGGATTCGGACCCCCGACCTACGGATTCGTAGTTTGTAAAATGGCCTATTCTGTCCTCTTTTCTGTTCTGCTAAATTCTACAATCTCTTGACATTCAGTCACTTACCACCTACACTGTTCTATACAGTTTCTTTGTGTTTTCCCTAAAGTGTTACCCATGTGTTACCCAGCAAGAGGCCTGTAAGCCGCTTAGGGATTGATGATTTTTAAAAAATTCCATCCAAGTGTTACCCATAGACGATTTTTTTGCTCATATCTTGAGGTGAGACCATGCCCGTAATTCATATTACCAAGACAACAGTTGAGAAGTTGCCCCTTCTTGAGAGTGGCCGGGTTGATTATTCTGATGACGTATTAAAAGGCTTTGGCGTTCGAGTTTCGACAACCTGCAAAACCTATTTCACTATGCGGCGCGTCAATGGCAAGCAGGTAAGAACAAAGATTGATACCGCTGACAAGATTACGGCAGAGATAGCACGAAAGAGGGCAGAAGGCACACTGGCCGACATGGGGCGGGGCGTTGATCCAAACGAAGGGAAGCGGCAGGCCCGGAAGGAAAAAAAGGAAGAAGACCGGCAGAAGATAACCCTGCAGGCGGCACTTGACGAATATTTGCAAAAGGGGAAGCTGAAACCCCGAACCATTGAAACTTATAGGAACCTTTGCCGGTTATACCTGGCTGACTGGTTAGAGCGACCGGCTGCAGAGATCACGCGCGACATGGTAAAAGCCCGTCACCTGGCGATAGCAAGTGGTAAGCGGGAACGGCAAAGGCTGACAAAGAAAGTCACTCCTACAGGAAATAAGGAGATTGCCCCACCAGTACGAAGGGAGGCGGCGGCTGACAACTGCATGAGAACCTTGAGGGCTGTTCTGAATTATGCCTTTGAAGATGAAGAGGGCGGTACTCCATACATGAACCCGGTCAATATCCTTTCAAGCCGGAAAAGAAAGGCATGGTATCAGGTTGAGCGGCGGCGAACCCTTATCAGAAACAGCGACTTGCCTGCATGGTACAAGGCCGTTTCTGGGCTGGATAATACCATCATGAGGGACTATCTGCTTTTCTTGATCTTCACCGGATTGAGGCGGCAGGAGGCGGCAACACTCCAATGGAAGCAAGTGGATTTTCAGGAAGGCTGTTTTACCATTGTTGAAACCAAGAACAGCGACCCGCACACCTTGCCATTGAGTGACTATCTGCAAGCACTCCTGACCGACCGCAAAGAAGGATTGAAGGCAGAACTGACCGAGGCGAAAGCAGCCCTTGCCGATGCTGGCAAGCTACCATTGAAACAACAACAGACGGCCTTTAACCGTGTTGCCCTGGCAGAGTCACGGCTTGCCTCACAGTATGTTTTTCCCGGTGAAGGGAAGACCGGCTATATCGTGGAACCAAAGCGCGCCATTGACGAAGTGATAGCGATCACTGGAATAAAGTTTTCATGCCATGATCTGCGGCGCACCTTTGCCACACTTGCCGAAAGTCTGGACTTATCCAGCTACACAGTGAAGGCACTCTTGAACCATAGACAACAACTTGGCGATGTTACCGGCGGGTATATCATCCTGAATGTTGACCGCTTGCGGGAACCTATGCAGAAGATCACCGATGCCATACAGGAACGAATCAAGAAACAACATGGGCAGGTTGTACAGATGCAGGCAAAAGCGCAATAGGAGCGCAAGCGATGACAGTGCAGGAATCACAAAGAACTGAAAACGCCTTGGCATGGTGGCAGAATTTCAAAAAACAAAATAGCCAGATAGCTACGGAGGTTTTCGCAATTGCAGAAAAACACAACCAGACTGGAGGCAATAGCACGGTATTGACTAATTCCGTCTTTTGGGCGTGTCATGCCGCGTTGGTTTATGACAAAGAGAAAAACAAAGATCACCAGAAAAAAAGAAAGATTGATAATGTATACCTTAAAGACCGAGGTGAAGCCGTCAAGAACCTTGATGCTGTTATTGAATTTTTAAAATGGCACGACAAAAAAGATGCCAGCCTTTTAAGATCAGCAATGTTTGCCCTTGGCTCAAATGCAGATAACACGGTTTTGATGCTTTCAGAGTTGAAAGAGGCACTTACAACTAAGGTAAAATGTTTCACACCACCACACAGCCACCAGCACGGCTGCTTTCTCTATCCGGTACCAGTGAACACGGAAAGAACCGCAACCATACCGCGTATGCTGGCTGTTAATCTCGTTGGATTGTTTCGGCTATATACTTCAGGCAATCAGGTTGCAATGGAATGCGAAGGCTGGCCCTTGCCCAAAAGCGGAAAACCGTATCACGATCTTGTGGATAAACTTGTGACAGCAACCTTTCCTGAATCATGGGAAATTAAAGCAAAATCAGCGGAAGCAGATTTTATAAAGAATTCTCCCGGCGTTTTGATAGTACCCTGGACACCATGGGGAGAATGAAAAGGTAAGAGCCTACCCCCTTAAAAAACAAAACTTGCTCGTACATCAAGCCCCATAGAAGCCCGGTATATCTGATAAAACAATCAGAGACGGGCTTTTCCTGTTTCTATCCAATTAAAAGGCAAAAGGAGACAGACCATGGGCGAGAATTTGAAGACAGAAGAAGCGGCGGAATTTTTACAGGTAAAGCCTGCAACATTGGAGCAATGGAGGTGGAGCGGTAAAGGCCCGCTCTTTGTCAAGCTGGGGCGTTCTGTAATGTATCGGAAAGCAGACCTTGACGCATTTATTGCGGCTCGGGTTTTTGGTAGCACCACAGAAGCGCAAGCGGGGGCATAAGCCATGGAAAATAAAAAAGCGGCCACCCCCACCCCTGAGAGAAACCGCCTTGAGAATCGAGATCATAATACAGCTTCGCACACACAAAGTCAATCTCGCGAACACCTGAACAGCTTCACCCAAAGAGCTGTTATCTTAAAGCACCTTCAAATACATGGCACCTTGACCACTCTGGAAGCCCGGAATCAGCTCTTTATTATGCACCCGGCTGCGAGAATCCAAGAATTGAGAGAGCACGGGAAAAAGATTATCACTGTTCGGGTTGACCGGATAGCGAAATATTTACTATCTGCGGATGAGGTGGCCAATGATTGATGACCTTGCACCTGATTATGAAATGGCCAATCAATATCTTGATGCACTGTCCGGCAGCAAGAATGAACAGATCACCTTTCAATTTTTCAACGATAAGGACAAGAAAGGCCCTGGAGCCTCTAATCGGCACATGAAACGAAGTTCGTCCTACGCCTTTCTTCATAAAAAGCAAACGGCGGCAGGTTGCGGCGTGTTTGCTATGATTAACGCTGGCGATGGTAAGGGACCATCTGCAAGAAATGTGATGAAAGTCCGCGCGCTCTTCATTGA
>CAITDH010000002.1 GCA_903891045.1 uncultured Desulfobulbaceae bacterium
GGCCGTGGCCTTTCATCCGGATTTCGTCTATGCCGCTGTGGCCGTTCAGGGAGAGGTGCTGATTCTGGCCCAGGATCTGGTGCCCAGGGTGATGGCCGAGTTGGGGATTGATGCATATATTATTGCTGCTACGTTTTCGGCGCGTGGTCTTGAGCGGAGGAACTGTCGCCATCCCTTTCTGGATCGTAATTCCCTGATGGTCTTGGCTGACTATGTGACGGCTGAGGCTGGGACCGGCTGTGTCCATACGGCCCCAGGTCATGGCGCTGACGATTATCTGACCGGGTTGCGCTATGGCCTGGAAGTCCTGTCGCCGGTTGACAGTGAAGGCTGTTATACCGCGGAGGCCGGACAATATCAGGGCCAGCAGGTGCCAGCCGTCAATAAGGTGATCAATAGTGATATGCGGGCTGCCGGTGTTTTGCTCCATGAGGGCGTAATCAGCCACAGCTATCCCCATTGCTGGCGGTGCAAGAAACCGGTTATCTATCGGGCCACTCCTCAGTGGTTTATCTCCATGGATCAGAATGACCTGCGTGCCAAGGCCCTGGCCGAGATCGAGAAGGTGGAGTGGACCCCGGCCTGGGGGATGCAGCGTATTCAATCCATGGTTACAAACAGGCCGGATTGGTGCCTGTCCCGCCAGCGTACTTGGGGTGTGCCCATTACCGTCCTTAGTTGTAAGGAGTGTGGAGAGGTGCTCAAGAGTGAGACGGTGGTTGAACGGATTGATGTCCTGTTCAGGCAGGAAGGCGCTGATGCCTGGTTCCGGCACGGGATTGAGGATTTCCTTGAGCCTGGCACCTGCTGTGCCCAATGCGGCTCCACCAATTTTATCAAGGAGGAGGATATTCTTGATGTCTGGTTTGATTCCGGCGTAAGCCATGCCGCGGTCTGTGAAGAGCGTGAAGAGCTGCGCTCTCCTGCTGATCTCTATCTTGAAGGGAGCGATCAACATCGCGGCTGGTTCCAGAGTTCACTACTCACCTCGGTCGGCACCCGTGGTCGGGCCCCGTTTAAGGGGGTTCTGACCCATGGCTATGTCGTGGATGGCAAAGGCAAGAAGATGTCCAAGTCCATCGGCAACGTGGTTGCCCCGCAGGAGGTGATTGATAAATTCGGCGCCGAGATCCTCCGTCTCTGGGTTTCAAGTGAAGACTACCGTGATGATATCAAGGTCTCGGATGAGATCCTCAAACAGGTAGCTGATGCCTATCGGAAGATCCGCAATACCATCCGCTACATGCTGGGTAATCTCTTTGATTTTGATCCGGACCAGGATAGCGTTGCCTATGATGATCTGCCGGAGATCGATCGCTGGGCCCTGGGTCGTTTTGAGGAGCTGAAAGAACGAGTGGTGGCTGCGTATCAGCGGTATGAATTCCATTCGATTCATCAGGGACTCAACTATTTTTGCGGGATGACCATGAGCGCCTTTTATCTGGATATCCTCAAAGACAGACTGTATTGCTCGGGCCAAAATTCGCTTCCGCGTCGCGCGGCCCAGACTGTGCTTCATCAAATCCTCGATGGTCTGTTGCGTCTCATGACCCCGGTGCTTAGTTTTACGGCAGCAGAATCCTGGGAGTCCTTGTATCGTCTGGCCCCGGACGCACCCCTTGACCAGAGCGTCTTCTTTGTCGAGTTTCCGCCGCTGCGCCCGGAAAGACGGGACAGTGAGCTGGAAGGCAGGTGGGACAAGCTGGTCATGGTTCGCTCCGAGATCACCAAGGCCCTGGAAGGGGCGCGCCAGGAAAAAGTGATCGGTCATCCCCTTGAGGCGGAGGTGTTGCTCCAGGTTGGCGGTGAGTGGATGGATTTTATCAATCAGGAGTGGCGGACCATTAAGGATATCTGTATCGTCTCGGAGCTGACTCCGTGTGATGATTTTGCAGCCCTTGGTCTTACGCCTTATGTGAGCAAAGAGCCGGCAGGGCTTCTTGTGGCCGTGCGGCAGGCCACAGGAGAGAAATGTGAACGTTGCTGGATTCGTTCAACGACCGTGGGGCAAAACCAGGCGCACCCCCAACTCTGTGCGCGTTGTGCAACCGTGGTGGCAGAGATGGATCTGGAGGCTCCGCAAAAATGATACGTTTTCTGGCTATAGTTGCAGCGGTTGTCGTCTCCGACCAGTTAACCAAGCTGTGGATTGTCAAATCCTTTTCTTTGTACGAATCCCTGGAGGTTGTCCCTGGATTTTTCAGTCTCACTTATCTGACCAACAAGGGGGCTGCTTTTGGTTTTTTGGCCGGACAAACAGGGGCATGGCGACATTATCTGTTCCTGGTTCTTGGAACGGTGGCCCTGGTGGTGATTGTCATTGCCTGGTTGCGATTGCGGCATGCTCATGTGCTCTATTCACTCAGCCTGCCATTGATTGGCGGCGGCGCCCTTGGTAATCTGATAGACCGTGTCCGGCTTGGTTCGGTGGTCGACTTCCTTGATGTCTTTATTGGGACGCATCACTGGCCGGCCTTTAATGTGGCGGATTCAGCGATCAGTATTGGGGTGGTGTTTTTTTTGCTTGCCAATATTCTGGAAGAGGTACGGCAGGGACGCTCAGGTAAGCGAGCTGGCAGCAAGACTCTGAGCGTCGCAGGTGTCGAGGGCGCAGGAACGACAAAAGAAAAAATAAAAGGGAAAGAGCCCTTGAAGGTGTTGAGATGAAAATTGCAGTTCTTTTTCCCGGTCAGGGCTCCCAGTATCTGGGCATGGGCCGGGAATTTGTTGAGACAGACGCTGATTGCGCAGCCATTATGGAACAGGCTGAGGTCGTGTGTGACTTCCCACTGCGTCAGCTTTGTTTTGAAGGGCCGATAGAGGAATTAACCAGGGCCATTCATCTGCAGCCGGCCATTACCGTGACCAATCTTGTCTGCTGGCAGGCCTTGCAAAAGGCCTGCGGAAAAAAGGTTGCGGCCAGTTGCTTTGCCGGGCACAGTCTGGGTGAATATTCGGCGCTCTGTGCCGCCGGGGTGCTTAGCGTCCAGGACACCATGCGTCTGGTGGCCAGGCGTGGTATGTTGATGGAGCGCGAGGGACAGAAACACCCAGGGGCCATGCGGGCCGTGCTTGGCTTGTCTGTCGATGAGATTGAAGGGATTGTTGAGCAGTGTGCGGGTGCTGGTGTCGCCACCGTCGCTAATCATAATACCGAACAACAGATTGTTATCTCAGGAGAGGTGGCGGCGCTTGATGCCATCGGGGTTATTGCTGCGGCGCGGGGGGCGAAGATTATTCCCTTGGCAGTCAGTGTGGCCAATCATAGTCCACTGGTGGCTGATGCCGTTCCCGATTTTGCCGCCTTCATGGACGGAGTAGAATTTAATAGTCCGCGAACGCCGGTCTATTTTAATGTCTCGGCGACCGTGGAAGAGCAGCCCATTGTAATCAGAGAGATGATGGCCAGGCAGATTGCCTCCAGGGTCCGCTGGTTTGAGCTCATCCAGGCCATGATCGCCCAAGGGGTTGACACCTTTATCGAGGTGGGCCCCAAGGCCGTGCTGAAAGGGATGATGCGGAAGATTGCCCCCAAGGGGTATGTCTATCAGGCCTTGCAGGTAGATAGTCCTGATAGTCTGGCCGCATGTCTTGAACAGATGGGGATAGATTGATTTTGTCAGAAGCGGTATTGGGGAGGTCGTTATGATGTCAAAAAAAAGAACCACATTTTTGTTGTTTCTGGCCCTTATGGTGGTATCTTTTTGGGTTGCCCAGGCCAATGAGGTTAGTCCGGATGCCAGTTTGACGATTGATGAGGGGGAAGGGAATTTTGATGAGTTCTTTGCCGAGGAGGAGGCCGGTGATCCTTTAGAGTCCATGAACCGGTTATTCTTTGAGGTAAATGATAAACTCTATTTCTGGATATTGAAGCCTGTTAATACTGCCTACACAACGGTGGTTCCTCTTGATTTTCGCCAGTGTTTTGGTAATTTTTTTGATAATATTGCGTCCCCGATATGGGTCGTGAACAATCTGTTACAGGGTAAATTTGCTGGTGCAGGGATTGAACTTTCACGATTTTTGATTAATTCCACGGTGGGAGTTTTGGGTCTTGGCGACCCTGCCTTGCAGTCATTTGGGATTAAACCCAAACCGGAAGATTTTGGACAGACCTTGGGGGTTTGGGGAGTGGGGGAAGGGCCGTATCTGTGCCTGCCGCTTATCGGGCCATTGACTCTGCGTGATACTGTTGGTTTTGCCGGTGATGCGTTAAGTCATCCTATCACCTATGTCGACATTACGTATCTGGATGCTGTTGCCTATTACACTACTAATAAAGTGAATATGTTGTCTCTGCATCCAGGGCTTTATGAAGACATGAAGCGATATTCCCTGGATCCGTATATATCCATGCGGCAGGTGTATCTTGAGTACAGGCGAAATAAGGTGTTGGACAGGGAAGGGAAGAAAAATATACTGAATGAGTTATAATGAGGTGTTGTGGGTGAAAATGGTATTTAGAAATCTAAAGAAGATAAAAATCATGAAATATATATATACGTTGTTGGTCCTGGTCTGTTGTTTTTTTGTGCTTAATTCTTCAGCTCTGGCAGTTTCCGGGCCCACCGAGCAGTTAAAGCCCACATTAAAATCCCTGATAGATATTTTACTCGATCCCTCTTTGAAGGGAGAGGCGCATAAGGTGGAGCGACGCGCCAAGATTATGGGCCATGTGGTCAAAGGGTTTGATTTTCGCGAGATGTCTCAGCGGGTAGTCGGGAAAGAGTGGAAGGATTTGCCGCAAGAAAAGCA
>CAITDH010000003.1 GCA_903891045.1 uncultured Desulfobulbaceae bacterium
GACGATTACGGCCCGCTCAATCACAATGGAGAGGATCTCACTTTTGCCATTGGCCGTGACCGTGACCATCCCGCCGCCGGCACTGCCGGCAACCTGTTTCCGGCCAAGCTCTTCCTGGATTCTGGCCATATTTTGTTGCATCTGCTGGGCCTGCTGCATAATGCTGCTCATATCCATCTACTTGTTCCTCCGTGAAAATCTTGATAATTGCTGCAAACTTGCTGGAAAAAGTCATTAAAGAGATGGCATCGCCATCATCTTTACCTGAACCGTGGCCCCACCCGGATATCCCCTATCTGACCATTAAAGATCTCCGCAGTCATCAACACCAGAGGATCATTCGCTAAAAGGTGCCGCTCTTTCAAAGGGCTGTCCGAACCGTCTGGCACCACCTCACTATTTTGATCAGGAAGAACAAAACGCAGGGAGAGCTCTTTCTGAAAAAAATCAAGGACAAACTCCGTGAGCTTTTTCTTGGTATCATCCTTGCGCAACAAGGTGCAATTTGCCGGTTCCGCATATTCGAGCAGCAACTCATGCCCCTGCTCTTTAACCGATTCAGCTCGTTGCAGATCCTGGGCCATCCAGACAGATCGGTCACGCACATAGGCGATAAAATCCATCCAGTCCCGGCGCACACTTCGCTGATGGGGCTCAATGCGCGGAGCCAGATTTTCATCTGGGCTGATCTGCAATTCTTCCGGCGTTGCAGGCGGTTCATCGGCAAAGACGTCCTCCCCACCGGATACACTCTGTTCTGTTTTGACTTGCTCTGTTGGCGCAACAGGCACCGCTGAGTTTGCAGGGATTTCCGGTTGCGAACCATTCTCAACTATCTGTTTACTCTTAGCTTTTTGTTCAGCTACGGGTGACTGAGGCTGTTTTTTTTTTACCATGGATGAAACAAGCTCACCTGCCCCCTCTCCCGCCTGAATCCTGTCTTGCCGGCCTTCTCCGGTCAGCAGCATATCCAGCCGGGAAAGGAGAGTCGCAACCGGGACAACTTCATCACTCTGAATGATTTTAAGAAAAGTAGTCTCCATGGCCAAGCGAGGCTGGCCCGAATAGCGCATCTCCTCAACCCCCTGCATCAACAGGGTGAGCTTCATGTGCAAGGTCTGGGTGGAATGGTTGTCGGCCAACTCCTGGAAAAGCGCCAGTTCCTGTTGCGAGATATCGAGCAATTCATCACAGCCCTTAATCTTGCAGAGGATCAGCGCCCGAAAACAGCCTAGCAGATCGGCGGTAAATCGCTTCAGATCCATACCATAGGAAAATGTTTCGTCCAGTGCCTGGAAGGCGGTCCCTGGATCATTCTCCAATAAAGCCCTTGTCAACTTGAGGATAACCTCACGACTGACCAGACCAAGCACCTGGATCACATCATCGGTACTGATCTCTTTTTCACCAAAGGAAAAAACCTGATCCAGAAGACTGAGCCCATCCCGGACAGAACCATCGGCCTCCCGAACAATAAGATCCAGGGCGCCCTGCTCGATCTGCACCCCATCCGCCTCGGCCAGATTACGCAGATGCCTGCTCAGCTCTACTGGCGCGACACGCTTCAATTCATAACGCTGACAGCGTGAAAGGATGGTAATCGGGATCTTGTGCAGTTCGGTGGTGGCGAACATAAAGAAAACGTGGGCCGGCGGCTCTTCCAGGGTCTTGAGCAGTGCGTTGAAGGCCTCGGTGGTGAGCATGTGCACTTCATCAATGATGATGATCTTGTACTTTGACGATGTGGGCAGGAATCGAATCTTTTCCTTAAGTTCGCGGATCTCCTGGATACCGCGATTAGAGGCACCATCAATCTCAATGAGATCAAGAGACGCTCCGGCAGTGATCGCCAGGCAAGACTTGCAGGTATTGCAGGGATTCTGGGCCGGGCCATTTTCACAGTTAATGGCCTTGGCCATGATCCGCGCCAGGGTAGTCTTACCAACACCACGGACGCCGGAAAAAAGGATCGCATGGGCCACCCTGTCGCGCAGAATGCTGTTTTGCAAGGTCTTGACCACAGGGCGCTGGCCGACAACCTCGTCAAAGGTCTGGGGGCGGGCTTTTCTGGCAAGGACCAAATAAGACATGGATTTCTTGAAGAAAGGGGCAGGATTACGCTATTGTATTGACAGTGATCCCAGACAAACGGGATGAAGACTGCACTAAAAAATGATAGCCGGGCACCCTGTGGCACACAAAGAGGGTCATTACCGTTGCTCCCTTCCGGACCTGGCGGAGTTCATGATTCTTTGTTGCACAGGACCCGGCTATCAAACCGAAATCTGGAATTGAATAGAAAAAAGAGAGGATTTCTGACAAGCACAACCCCCTTTCCTTTTTCTGAAACGATTTTATACCTGTTTCAGACAATATCGTCAAGGAAATTAGAAAGAAGGCAAAACAGAAAGAAGAGGAAAGAATACTATGCAACACTTTATTGACAAGCTGTTCACAATTCTATTAGCAATTCTTTTTATGATGATGGATTTGCATAAACAAACCTGTCCGTCTATTACGGTTCCATCGTACCATTCACCTTCACAAGGTTCTCAAAAGGGTTGCCATGGAATTCCTTCAAACCATAACTGGCATCAACAGTATCTGGGTGGGAAGCGCCTTTCTTGCCGGCTTTATCTTCAAACGGCTCCATCTGCCGCCCATGCTCGGTTTTCTCCTCTCCGGTTTTTTCATGAACTTTCTGGGGTTGACCAACGGTTCCCTGGCCCTCGACCAGATTGCTGATCTGGGCATCATCCTGCTTCTCTTCTCCATCGGTCTCAAACTTGACCTGAGAGGCCTGACCAAGCCGGAGATCTTGGGCGGAAGCACCGTTCATGCCCTGCTCACCATACTCTTCCTGACCCTGCTGATCCTGGGCGCGGGAACTCTGGGCGTGGCCCAGCTCACCAATCTGAATCTTCCCCGGGCCGCCCTTATCGGGCTTGCCCTCAGCTTTTCCAGCACCATCTTTGCCATCAAATTTCTGGAAGAAAAAGGGGAGCTCAACGCCATACATGGCCGGGTCTCCATCGGCATCCTGATCATGCAGGACCTGATGGCCGTCTTTTTTCTTACCCTTTCCAAGGGTGAATTTCCCTCCATCTGGGCTCTGACTTTACCCCTTTTTCTCTTTGCCGCACGGCCGCTTCTCCTCCACATCATCGATCATCTCGGTCACGGGGAACTGCTCCCCTTGGGCGGACTGTTCATTGCCCTGGGGGTAGGCACAACCAGTTTTGCCATGGTGGGACTGAAACCAGATCTGGGTGCCCTGATCATTGGCATGGTGATCGGTTCCCATCCTCGTTCAACCGAACTGGCCGCTTCCCTCTACAGCTTCAAAGACCTTTTTCTGATCAGCTTTTTCTTCCAAATCGGCCTGAGTAACCCACCCACCATTGACCACGCGCTCATTGCCCTGGCATTGGTATTGGTGTTGATCGTCAAATCCTCCCTCTACTTTCTCGTCCTGACCCGCTTTCGTCTGCGCGCCAGGACCAGTCTTCTGGCCACTCTCGCCCTCTCCAATTATTCCGAATTCGGCCTGCTGGTCACCGCCATTGCCGCTAAAAATGGCTGGCTCAGCCCTGACTGGATCATCATCGTCGCCCTGACACTCACCTTCTCCTTCCTGCTTTCAGCGCCACTGAACAGCAAGGCCAATGTTATCTATGATCGTTTCGCCTCCCTGCTCCACCATTTCGAGACCAAAACCCGGCACAGTGGGGACTCCCGGATTGATCTGCAAGGGGCCGAAATCCTCGTCTTTGGCCTGGGCCCCTTCGGAACCATGGCCTATGACGTCACCAGGGAACGCCGGGGAGACATGGTGCTTGCCGGTAGATCACAACATGGAAATCGTCAAAAAACATCAGCAGAAGGGACGACGGGTCATTTGGGGGGATGCCACGGATTATGATTTCTGGCGCAAGATTGATCTGGAAAAGATCAAGATCATCATGCTGGCCTTCACCAACCATCAGGCCAACATGCTGGCCCTGCAGGAGATTCAATCAACAGGTTTTCAAGGCCCGGTCACTGCCTCATCCCGTTTCGAGGACCACCGGCTGGAGCTGGAAGAGGCCGGGGCCACTGCCGCCTACAACATTTTTTCCGAGGCGGGCGCCGGCTATGCTGACCATGTGTGCAAGACAACAGGGTTAGTTTGCAAAACCCAATTTATCGTCCCCAGTTCGGCCATTTACAATGCCCACACAGCCGAGTCAGAAAACACCTGAATCATAATCCGATTTTCAATCCAGCCTGCCGCGCCGCCTGTCACAACCATACCGGTCTACAAAAGAGAACGATTCTTCCAGCGCAACTTATCGAGAGAATAACGACTGTCCAGCCAAGAGATGCCCTTGTTCTACAGGGTAGTAAAGGTGGCCTTGAGAATGGTATAAACCGTGACATAGGGAGAACCCTGACCGGCCGGGGCCAGCCAGGTGAGAGACCGCTATAACGGGCCGCCTGACTAAAAAAGGCGAGACGCAGAGCCACCGGTCAGGGCGAAGAAAAACCGGGCCGGTCCATGGCACAACAGGACACCCCATGGCGGCAGGATGGTAAGGGCTGACACCCAAGGCCCCGGCCAGGGCCAGAACGGTGTTGAAATTGGCCAGGGCAAAGATATTCTTCATCAGACCATCGATCATGGCCCCAGTGGAGGGGTACCAATCAACCGTCACAAAGTCGTAGCCACTGAGACATTCCTGACGCAGACCGGCTTCTTTGATAATCTTGCCCAGCATGAGGTCGTCGATGGGATGGGAATGGCGCCATGGCCGCCCACCTGCTCATAAGCCTGACGACGGACCGGACCATGTTGAAGGCCCACACGCCCATGAAACTCCGGCTTTTGGGATTGCTGGCCAGCCATGGTTTGAAAAGCAAAAAGAGCCCGCCACCAGCGTCAAGGATAAAACTGTTGATCAACCAGCCCTTCGCCTTATTCTTGAAGATGAGGCAGAGGTGATCAAACCCGGCCTGCTCAAGGCGGTGGACGGCGCGGGCCACGGTATCAGGAACCATGTGAATGTCGGCATCGGTGAAGAGGAGGATATCGCCTTTGGCCAGGACCGCAGTGCAGGGCATGATGTTTACCGAGCCAGCCCGCTAGCAACTCAAAAATGTCGAGGATGATGAGTCCGGGATGACGCAGCTGCATCTCCTGCAGAATTGCCCCGGTAGCGTCCGTGGAACGGTCATTGACCACGACAATTTCCAGATTGACATACTTCTAAGCCAGCAGAGTGGCCAGGGCCGGGGCAATAGTCTCCGCCTCATTGCAGGCCGGAACAATGAGGGAGACAAGGGGTGCATCCGTTGCCACGGTCGGAGCGATATCACCCAGACTGCCGAGTCTGCGGCTACCGAGAGCAATATCCACGGTCAGCCAACCCAGGATGATAAAGAGGCTGATAGCAACAAGCAGTATAGGTTCCATAATAACCTTAGCGACCAATCACATTGCGACTTGAAATGATCCGCAGTCCTGTACAAATTTCTCGAAAACGGGAATCGGACGGCGCCCTTCTCCTGCAGGTCGATGCGCCGATCAATCCCGGTAACAGTGGCTGCCCGCTGATTGATGAGAAGGGGTATGCCCACGGGGTAAACACCATGATCCTGCGGGATACGCAAAGGATCGGGTTTGCCATCTCTATCGAAACGGTGTACGAAGAATTTCAATCAACCCCTTCAGTGAATTGCGGCGAAAGATTATCGCCGCCCATCCTGTACATAACCGTGGAAGGTGCTATGATAAAAAATCAGAGGATCTCTGCAATGACCTCTTGAAAGCGTAACGGTCGCCAATTCATCCCTATCCACAAAGGAGAATCATCATGGCTCAAATATCTTTGCACGGGAACCCGATACAGACGGTGGGGAACCTGCCTGCTGTCAAGACCCAGACACCCGACTTTACCCTGACGAAAACAGATCTTTCTGACAGCAGCCTCAAGAATTATGCCGGAAAAACCGTTGTCCTCAATATCTTTCCCAGTATTGATACGCCGGTCTGTGCGACATCGGTCAGACGGTTCAACAAAGAGGCAGGCGAGCTGAAAAATACGGTGGTACTCTGTGTCTCTGCTGATCTTCCCTTTGCCCACCAGCGGTTCTGTGAAGGCGAGGGGCTCAAGAATGTTATCCCGCTGTCCTGCTTCCGCTCCCCTGATTTCGGCAAGGACTACGGCGTGACCATTACCAGCCCGCCCCTCGCCGGCCTGCTTTCCCGGGCCATAGTCGTAATCGACCCGGCCGGCAAGGTTGTTTATACCGAACAGGTGCCGGAAATCGCCCAGGAACCAGACTATGAGAAGGCGCTTGGCTTTCTGCGCTCCTGATTTTTCTTACCCGGTCGATAACAACAAGCCATGAACTTCCATTGCCGTCACACACTATGAACAAACTTAGCTACGAGCGTCTTTCTGGCCTCAGCAATGAGGCGCAGATCTCCCCTCGCAAACGAATGAATCACAATTTCCATGCCGAGCTGCCTGACCCCATCCAACGCTTAGCGATCGCAATGGAGCCGGACACCTATATCCGTCCTCACCGTCACCGTCAATCATGGGAGCTACTCACATCACTGCGCGGTCGCTTTGTGGTACTCAATTTTGATGACACGGGTGCCGTGATTGACCGATCTGTTTTAGGGGAGGATATTTCCGTCATCGAGACTGCTACGGGATGCTGGCACACAGTGCTTTCACTTGATACGGGAGGCGTTATCTTTGAAGTAAAACATGGCCCTTATGTTCCCTTCCGAGAAGATGATTTCGCACCTTGGTCTCCACCTGCTGATAATGACAACTATCGCATCCTCATGGACTGGTATCGTGAAGCTGAAATTGGCCAACGCTGGTCTGGAATTTAGACATAATGGCTGTCAGTTAAAAGGAAATGTGGCTCTTAATGAAACTCAGCTATTTTGACAGGAACGTGAGCCAAGCATGCGTTGAGTAATCTCAGTGGCAATTCTGGTTCCCAGAACCTGCGATTAAATCGATAACAAAACTCGTCCAGATATTCCTGGAGATAATTTGA
>CAITDH010000004.1 GCA_903891045.1 uncultured Desulfobulbaceae bacterium
AAATCCGGCATGACACCGAGACACTCGATCCGCTCCTCTGGCTGGACAAGAATAAACTTTCTGTCCCCTGACACAGGACCTTTGGATGATTATTATTTTTAAACTGTAATGACTCAGGTTGTCTTGAAACAAAAAAGTTTTTTATTAGAAAATCTTAAATTTAATCTGTAAAGCAAACATGCATCGACCAACCAGATCTCTGCTCCGCCATGGAATCCTGACCCTTCTCACCTTCTGCCTCCCCCTCCAGCTCCATGCCGAGATTTCACAGAAAGAACGTAATTCCACCTACCAGCAGCTTGAAACATTTGCCAATGTCTTGAGCATCCTGCAGGAAAATTATGTGGATGATATCAATAGCAAGAAGGTAATTGAAGGAGCCATCAGCGGGATGCTGCTTTCCCTTGACCCCCATTCATCCTATCTCAAGCCCGAAGATTTCAAGGAATTACAAGAGGAGACAGAAGGAAGCTTCAGCGGCATCGGGATCGAAATCACCATTGAAGAGGGGATTCTCACGGTAGTTTCTCCCATTGAAGAATCACCGGCAGCGCGGGCCGGATTGAAAGCCAAAGACATGATCATCAAGATCGATGGTGAGCCCACCCAGAATATGAATTCTATGGATGCCATCAAAAAACTGCGCGGGCTTGCCGGGACAAAAGTCGTCCTTGCCATTCACCGTGAAGGCTGGGAGGAGTTGAAAGATTTCACCCTTGCCCGTGAAAACATTCCATTACACAGTGTCAAGGATTCTTTCCTGGAGCCAGGACTGGCCTATATCCGCATCACCAACTTCCAAAGTCAGACCACAAAAGACGTCAAGGACGCGTTGCAAAAACTTCAGGGACAACAGCCGATAAACGGATTGATTCTTGATCTGCGAAACAATCCTGGCGGTTTGCTCGATCAGGCTGTCTCTGTCGCCGATATATTCCTTGATGGCGGTTTGGTAGTCTACACCAAAGGAAGGGCCAGAGAACAAAATATGACCTTCCAGGCCCACAGTAATGGGGGTAAGAATCTTTTTCCCCTAGTCATTCTCGTCAACGAAGGTTCGGCCAGCGCTTCTGAAATCGTGACCGGCGCCATCCAAGATCACAAGCGAGGCATTATTGTCGGCACCAAGACCTTTGGCAAAGGTTCAGTGCAGACCATCTTGCCTCTGCCTGAAGGCGCGGGTCTGCGCATGACCACCGCCCGTTACTATACCCCTAATGGCCGTTCCATCCAGGCTACCGGAATCACCCCGGATGTGGAAGTTCCCTTTGTCGACAGCAAGGACACAACAAAGAAAAAAAGTCCGCCAGTCACCATCAAAGAGGCTGATCTGAAAAATCACATCCCCAACCCGGATCAGGCCCAAGAATCAAATCAGCCGCCAGCGCCAAAAACAGAAAAAGAACAACCCCCCGTCCTCCAGAATGAACCAGACAACGTGGAAAAACCAGCCAAAAAGCCCGCACCTGTTGATTCTTCTGATACTGCCGAGACCCAGATGGACAAAGACAATCAACTCCGCTCAGCCCTCAATATCCTGAAAAGCCTGAAGATTTATTCCACGGCTGAAAACAAAAAGAATCCTGTTCAGGAACCCGTACAGGTAAAGGAGTAAAGTGCCGTACATTTAGAAGAGCAAAAAACCTTGCTTGTGCCGCCTTGATCGCTATCCGGCAACGGCCACTCACCAAATCAGCCGAAAGATATTGGCTGTTTTGGTGAAGTGGCATAAGGTGCCGTAAGCTTAAAGAGCAAGAAAAAGACCTTGCTCTTTAAGCAACGGCACCTAAAATCCCAATTCCTTCAAAAACTTCTCATCCCGTGACCAGTTTTTCCGCACCTTGACCCAGAGTTTGAGCAACACCTTCTGATCCAGCAATTTCTCGATATCCTTGCGGGCTGCAGTCCCGATGCTTTTTAGCTTCAGCCCCCCCTTGCCAATCACAATCCCCTTCTGCGACTCCCGTTCCAGGACGATAGCGGCATGAATCGTGATCAGCCCTTTGACCGGATCCTCCTTGAACGACTCAATCAGCACCGCCGTTGAATACGGCACCTCCTCGCCGGTAAGGAGAAACACCTTCTCCCGAATGATCTCCGCCGCCAGAAAACGCTCAGAGGCATCGGTGGGGATATCCTCAGGGTAATAGCGCGGCCCTATAGGCAAGACCTGCAACAGCTCGGCCAACAACCGATCATTGCCGTCACCATGAAGCGCCGCCATGGGAATGATCGCATGAAAGGGGAAGAGTTCGGCATAGACCTGAATCATGGCTAGCAACTTTTCCTTGTTCAGCAGATCAACCTTGTTCAACACCAGGATCACCGGGCAGCGCACCTGCTCCATATAGCCGGCCAGCTCCTGTCCCTTCTCTTCCTTCAGTTTCTCCGGCAGAGGGAGGGAGACATCAATCATGTAGAGCACCGCGTCCACCTCATGCAGACTGTCGAGGGCAATACGCACCATCTCCTGATTCAGCGGTTCACGGGCCTTGTGCAGGCCAGGGGTATCGAGCAGGACAATCTGATACCCTTCATCATTCATAATCCCCAGGATCCGGTTGCGGGTGGTCTGCGGCTTGGGGGAAACAATGGAGATTTTCTGCTCCAGCAGCCCGTTCATCAAAGTTGATTTGCCGGCATTGGGCGGGCCGACAATGGCCACCATCCCCGAACGTATTGGTTTATCACCCAGGTCCATCATAAAAAAATACTCCCATTAAGGAAAAAAGTTGCCGCACACAGAGAATAAAAGTGTTCAAAAAGTCAAACAATACTATAAAGTATCTGGTTCGATTCGTCACCTTTGACGAGTGATTTAACTTTTAACTTTCAACTTACAAATTTTCATGACCATACCGGGAAAACTCATCGAATATCTGGACGGCGGCAAGTTTATCTGCGCCTTTGTCACCGAGGCCCAGGATAAACGGCTGCGGCTGACCAATCAAACCGGCCGCGAGCTCAACCTGCCGCTCTCCCGGGTGCTCCATATCTCCAGGCGCACCTATCCGGTGACTGGTGACCGGGAAGCAATGCAGCGGCAACTCCATGAGGCTGCAGAGCATCGCCGCGCCCTGATGGAGGAGATCAATCTGGAAGAGATCTGGGAGCTCACTGCCGATGAGTCCACAGCCGTTTTTAAACCGGAATTTCTGGCGGAGCTGGCCTTTGGCGGTGAGACGGATGACAATCAGGTGGCAGCCTTCATCCGCTGCGTCTTCTCCGACCGGTTATACTTCAAGTTCCGGGAAGGCGAGATCCACACCCACTCCCGGGAACAGGTTGAGCAGCTTCGTCTTCAGCAGGAGAAAGAAGAGAGCAAACAGGCCCTGCTCTCCAATGGCGCCATGGCCCTGAACAAGTTGCTGGCGGATGAGACAATCAATGACGACCTCAGACCCATTCTTGATCAGTGCCTGCCGGTGCTCCAGGACTTCTATCTTTTTGCAGGCGACGCCCCCCAGGCGGCCATGGCCAGGGAATTGCTCAAGACGGCCGGCCTCAATGATCCCCATGCCCCCTTTCATCTCCTGGTAAAGGCCGGCATCTGGGACCGCAACGAGAACATCCCCCTGCTCCGCCAGGAGATCCCGACCACCTTTTCGCTGGCCGCCAGACAACAGGCCGAGATGCTCCTGCAGCGCGGAACCGCCGAGCTGTTTGCCGATCCGGGCCGGACCGATCTTACCGCCCTGGCGCCCATCACCATTGATGGCGCTACCACCCTCGATTACGACGATGCCCTGAGCATTGAGCAAGAAGATGGCAACTACCTGGTGGGCGTCCATATCTCCGATGTCGCCCACTATGTCAAGCCGGAAGACCCACTGTTTCAGGAGGCCATGCAGCGCGGTACCTCCCTCTATTTTCCGGAAGGCCAGATCCCGATGCTACCCCGCCATCTGTCTCAGGGCATCTGCAGCCTGATCCAGGATGAGGTCCGCGCCACCCTCAGCATCATGATCCTGCTGTCGCCGGAGGCAGAGGTGCTACGGGTACGGATCAAGCCCTCCATCATCAAGGTAGCCCGTCGTCTCACCTATGATGAGGCCGACCAGTTGATTGCTGACAACATTACAGATGGCGACTGGGAGCTGCAGACCTTAAACATGTTGCGCACCAAACTGCGCGACAAACGAGTGGCAGCAGGCGCCCTGCTCCTGCCCTTTCCCGATGTCAATATCTCGGTGAACGGCGGCAATAATGTCCAGGTCTCCCTGAGCGACACCGACACTCCGGCCCGCACCCTAGTCTCCGAATTGATGATCCTAGCCAATACCGAGGCGGCAAAATTCATTGCCGACCGGATGGCCCCCGGACTCTTCCGGGCCCAAGGCCCGCCCCGAAAACGGATTGTTCATGGTCTGGACAACGACCTCTTCCAAAACAGCCTGCAACGCAAGCAGCTCTCCCGCGGCGAACTGCTGACCTCCGCCAAGGCCCACAGCGGACTCGGGGTTGAACAGTACACCACCATCACCTCGCCGATCAGGAGACTCCTTGACCTGTTGATGCAGCACCAGCTCCACTCCCTGGTCAGACGCGAGGACCTGCGATTCAATGAAAAGATGTGCAAGGACTTCACCGCCGTCATCAGCCGGACCCTGGCCTCCGCCAACGCGGTCAAGCAGCAGCGCCACCGCTACTGGCTCCTCAAATACCTTGAGGCGAGAAAAGGAACCAGCATGAACGGACTGGTCCTTGATTCCAACCCCAGACGGGTTTTTCTCCTGCTCACCGACATCCTCATGGACATCGAAATCCCGGCCCCATCCGGCCACATGCCGGAACCAGGCAATATGGTTCAGGTCAAAGTGGCAAAGGTGGACGCGTTGGATAACAGCGTCCGCTTTGAATGGTAGATTTCCAGCAGGTAAAATATGCACACACTCACAGCCAGCCAGGCGCATTCAAACCTCTACCGCATCATGGAGGAAGCGGCCACCAACCATGAACCAATAGTCATCACCGGCAAACGGAATAATGCCGTGCTCATCTCGGCTGAGGATTGGGCATCGATTCAAGAAACCCTGTATCTGCTATCCATCCCAGTCATGCGCAAGTCCATTCTCGAATGCCTACAAACCCCGGTTGCCGAATGTGCCAAGGAACTCGTCTGGTGAGCAGGGAACTCATTAACACCAGCCATGAGGCTAAAAATTTGGGCTGCTCCAAGGGAAAATCAGGGACAGGACTTTTTTATGGGCTAGGACTCCTGCTCCTGCTCACCACCCCGGCCCATGGCGCCGAACCTACGAAAATTACCATTGGCGACTTTGCTGCTGAGGGCCTGACAGGATGGGAGGAAAAGAGCTTTTCCGGCAAGACCGAGTATCAACTTGTCAAGGAAGGCGATAGCACGGTACTCAAGGCCACCAGCCGGGCGGCGGCGTCCGGCCTGTTCAAGAAGAAACGCATCGACCTGCAACAGACCCCCTACCTGAACTGGCGGTGGCGCGTTGACAAGCCCCTGCATTCGCTCGATGAAAAGACAAAATCAGGCGATGACTACGGGGCGCGGATCTATGTGGTCATTGACGGCGGAGTGTTCTTCTGGAACACCAAGGCCATCAATTATGTATGGGCCTCCGCCTCGCCTACCGGAGAGAGCTGGCCCAACGCCTTTGCCGGCAAAAGCGCCATGATGTTTGCCCTTCGTTCATCTACGGACAAGGCAGCAACCTGGTACCAGGAAAAACGCAATGTCCATGCCGATCTCAGGGAATTCTTTGGGCCCGATATCCGGTACATCGATGGTGTGGCCATCATGACCGACACCGACAACAGCGGCCAGCAGACGACCGCCCAGTATGGCGATATCTTTTTCACCAGCGATTGATCAGGGCCACCCATTTAAAAATTCCCTGCAAGAAAATCATGAAGAAGGTGGCCAATGAACATCAGGAAGATCAGGAAGATCAGGAGGCGCTGAATTGCCTGACTCCATGACCAGCGACGAAGAGTTGATGCAGGCCACGGGTAAAGGCAATCTTGACGCCTTCGCCGAGATCGTCCGCCGTCATCAGACCTGGGCCTGGAGGGTCGCCTATCGATTTCTCGGCCGGAGAGAGGATGCGGCCGATGTGGTCCAGGACGCCTTTATCCGGCTCCTGGACGCCTCCTGTCGTTATCGACCCACCTCAACATTGACGACCTATCTCTATCAGATCATCACTCGTCTTTGCCTGGACTGGGTGAAAAAGAAACAACTGCTCTATCTCGAAACACTTCCCGACCTACCCGACCCCCGCCCCGGCGCAGCCGAGACAATAATACGCCATGAAAAAGACGCTGCGGTGCGTATTGCCCTCGACTCCCTGCCCCCCAATCAACGCATGGCCATCGTCCTGCGCTACTACGAAGAGTTGAATTACGCGGATATCGCCGCCGCCCTGGAAACAACACCCAAGGGAGTGGAGCGCCTTCTGGCACGGAGCCGGAATCGCCTGCGGAATCTTCTCGGGACCCGGAACGATTTTTTTTCTCTTTGAGCGGGGGTTTTCCTGCTGTCCTTCGTTTAATCCGTAAGAGGTGATGACAATGTTGTCCTGTATCAGATATCGAAACCGCCTGGGTGCTTACCTGGATGGTGAGTTAAACCTGCGGCAGAACGAGGCCGTTGCGGCTCACGTGGTAAAATGCAAGGCCTGCCGCACGGCCCTGGAAGAACTTCGCTGCTTGCGGACAACCTTGCTTGCTGTCAATATCCCGGCACAGCCTGCCGAGCTGACCGCCAGGATATTGGCCGAGGCACGCGCGCGTTGTC
The DNA here is from genome assembly GCA_903891045.1 of uncultured Desulfobulbaceae bacterium. Lineage (GTDB taxonomy): Bacteria > Desulfobacterota > Desulfobulbia > Desulfobulbales > Desulfocapsaceae > UBA2270. The sequence continues at coordinate 6,770 of CAITDH010000004.1, forward strand.
AACCCGGCAAGGTTCGTTCACCTATCCACCGCCCCCGGCACCAGCCATCTCTTCCCTGGGCATGGGCATTCCAGGCCGCAACGGTTGCCGCAATCCTTATCGGCCTGACCACAGGGGCATTCCTGGGTTGGGATGTCAGGCAAGATGCTCACGACTTTTTCACTGATAGCATAAAGAGTAAAACCATGCGCCCGGAACACGACCTCTATGCCCTTGAGTCCTTCAGCGGAACGCCGAATGGTTCGATTGAAGCCGCCACCCTGGCGCTGTTGCGGGGTAAACAATGAAAATCATCATGGGAGACAGATTGCGTGGACTCATTCTGGCGCTGTCGCTCAGCCTCAATCTTGCGTTTATTGGGGTGTGGGTGTTTCATGCCGTTCCCGGCTGGAAGATGCCACTGATTGGCAGCGATAGTCAGCACCGCCAAAACACGGCACCCCGGTCCCTGCACCAGGAGCTGGGCGTCACCCCGGAGCAATGGCAACAGATCGAGCCGCTGATCCTGCAGTTTCGGCAAGCAACGGAGGGCCAGCGCCAGGAAATCATGACCCTGCGGAAGCAGCTTCTGGATCTGCTGGCGGCGCCCCCGGCGGATGAAAAGGCCATCTGGGCCAAACAGGAAGAGATCCTCGCCGGACAACGCCAGATGCAGAATCTGGTCCTGGCACATCTGCTCAAGGAAAAGAAGATCCTGTCTCCAGACCAGGCCGTAAAACTGGTCCAGGCCCTCTGCGAGCAGTGCCGCCTGGAAGGGGGCATCCTCTCCGGACATGGCCTGGAGAGGGCACTGGAGAAACAGCATTCCCACGAAGGAATGGACACCAAAAAGAAGAAATAAAGCCGAAAAGCGGCAACCACTCACCAGAGGACAGCAGACAATCATGTTGGCATTACGCAATGTTTCCAAAAAATACCGGGATCAGCAGGTTCTGACCGATATCAGCCTCGACATCCGGGAACGGGAGATGGTCAGCATCATGGGAAAATCCGGGGCCGGCAAAAGCACCCTGCTGGCCGTTATGGCCGGTCTGGTCAGGCCCGACACCGGGCAGGTGCTTTTTCAGGACAGCAACATCAGCGATCTTGATGAGGAAGGGCTGGCTGCCTTCCGTCTGCAACATATCGGCTTTATCTTCCAGGATTTCAAACTGATCCCGTCACTGGCCGTGCAGGACAATATCATGCTGGGCATCTACCCCCGCCGGGATATCAGCGCTGCCGAAAAGGAAAAACGGATCAGGGAGCTGGCCGGGCTGGTGGGGTTGACAGGCAAGCTGGATGAACGGGTCGACAACCTGAGCGGTGGAGAAAAACAGCGGGTGGCCATCGCCCGCAGCCTGGTCAACCGGCCGGGACTGATCCTGGCCGATGAGCCAACCGGCAACCTGGACTCGGCCACCGCCGCCGAGATCATGGGCCTCTTCAAAATGCTGCACGAAACCCTGGATACCACCTTTCTCATCATCACCCATGACCGGGACATCGCCGCCCATACCCAGAAAACCTTTACCCTGAAAGACGGAGGTCTGATCCAATGAATCAAGGAACCAGGACGCTGCCGGGCCTGCTTGCACTGTTGGCCCTTTTTATCTTGTTCTCGGCAAGGCCGGCTTTGGCCGCCGCCATCGAAATCGAGATCTTCTTTCTGCCGCACCGGCCGGCCATGGCGGTGGTCGACAAGGTGGAAGAGGTGGCAAAGGAAGTGGCCGGGATCACGGTGACCAGGTACAGCTTTGATGACCCCAAGAGCCGGAAGATGGTGGAGAAGTATCAGTTGACCGACCATATGCCCGTTGCCATTTTCATCAACGGCAAGGACAGTTTTACCGTGAACGGCCGCACCTTGCGGTTACGCAACTTCCCCAAAGGCGACACCTTTGCCCCCATGTTCGCCGGCGAATGGGACTATGACGACCTGCGGGCGATCCTTGCCGGACTTGGCGGAGACCATCAATGAGCCTGCCGGGTCTGGTGCTGCGCAACCTGATCTTTTACCGGAAAAAGTCCCTGCCGGTGATCCTGCTCTGCGGCCTGATCCTGTTACTCCCGGCAGCTTCATTCCTACTGGTCCACCGGATCACCCTCCTTGCCGACCAGCCCCTGGCAGCGCTCAACACCGAGATCATCCTGCAGCGGGACAGCGGTGCCAAAGATGCGGCCACCGTCAAGACAAGGGGGCTGGTTGAGCCCTTCAACCTGCACCATTTTGACAAGAAAGATACGAACAGTCGCTTACAGGCGATCAACGGCATCCATCTCGTTTCCACCGCCCTCATCCTCTGGCAGTTTGACCCGCAGAACACCTTGACGGTTGTGGGCCTCGATCCTGCCGATCCCCCGGTGGGGCTCAGGAAGATCGAAGGGTTGCTCATGCAGGGCGGCAGGTTTTTCTCAGGCACTGCGGCCGATGAAGTCATACTGGAGCGGCATTTTGCCAAGCTCTTCGGCCATAAACCCGGCGGCCGCTTCCCCCTGGCCGGTCGCGACCTCGCCATTGTCGGCCTGGTTGATTTTACCGAGCAGAGCAACCTGAGCAACGCCGCCGTCTTTCTACCCTACGACACCGCGCTTGCCCTTGCCGGGATCAAGGAGCATGTTGTCAATCAGGTCTTCATCACGCTTGCCTCTTCGACCACTGTCCCCGCAGTAAGCCGGGAAGTGGCCCGCGCCTTCCCTGATTTTTCCCTGATCAGCCGCGACAGCCTCTATAAAAACCTGTCAGCCTTGAATCGCCTGATCTATCAGGGCGGCCATCTCCTTGTTGGGCTGGTCATCCCCCTGGCGATCCTGCTCCTCTTCTGGGTGCTGAAGATACACCAACTGGAATTTACCGGCCAGATCGACATCCTCAGGACCCTGGGCTGGCCGCGAGCTGATCTGCGGCGCTGGCTGGCCATGGATCTGGGTTACCTTCTGGCCGGCGGGCTGGTCATCACCACCATCCTCAGCGTGATCATCCATTTTCTGCTTCTGCCCCAGCTGCGGATAGCACCGTTGCTCAATCAGGGATTTCAATTATGATGAAAGCGTATTCGCTCGCCTTTTTTCGCGCCAACCGGATCAAGACCCTGGCGCTGGGCCTGAGCCTCGCCCTCTATTTCGCCCTGGTGGTCATCGCCGCCACCCTGCACCGCTCGATTCCGGAGATTGCGCAACTGCCGCTGAAACAGATCGGCGTGCAGACCATCGTCCAGAAAAGCGGCGAGATTCCCAGTCAGATGGTGGGCGCCATCTTCCCCCATTCCAATGGCCCGATCTCCACGGAGCAATTCAGGCAACTTGCCGGACTGCCCTTTGTGGAAGAGGCGGAGATGGGCCTCTTCTTCTGGTATTTTGATGCCGCTTTTTTCAAGGCCGCCCTCGGGGTTGATCAAAGATATAAAATCCTGAGCAGCATCCTTGAAAAAAACATCGCCCAGGGCACCCTGCACCTCGGGCAGAAACAGATCGTCATCACCGCCGCCTTCAGCACCAAACACGGACTGGCAATCGGAGACAGTGTAGCCCTTGGTGATCGCACCTATTCAATCAGCGGTATCCTGCGACCGAACATCAGCGGCAATATTATTCCGGCTGATATCTATATGGACCAAAATGACGCGCTGGAGGTGGTCAGGGATTCTGTAGAGATGCAAAAAATCTACCCACTCAATGACGGCGATTTCGGCAATGTCGTGCTGCTCAAGGGCAACCCCGGCTGGCATGGCGACAAGGAAAAACTGGTCAAAGAGGTGGATGCAAAACTCCTGGTCTTCAGCGAAAAGACCTTCACCCGGGAGATCAGCAAACAGCTGGGCATCATTTCCACCGCCGGCCGCCTGCTTTTTCTGATTCTCGGGGCCATCCTGGCGATAGCCTTCGGACTGCTGACCCTCTACAACCTGAAATCCAGGGAAGGGGAGATTGCCATCTTACGGATGCTGGGCTGGCGGATTCGTGATCTCAAACAACAGTTCATCGGCGAAAACCTGATCCTGCTCTGCATCTCCATCCTCTTCGGCAGCACCCTCGCCCTGGCCGGGCTTTTCCTCCTGGGCCGCCAGACAGTCAGCATGGCGCTTCCCTGGGATATCTCGGCCCGCCCCCACTTCCTGCCCGAGGAGAACAACATTGACAGGATGGTCTCCGCCCCTCTGCCGGTACATGCTGACGGCTTCATCTTCCTCGCTACGATCATCGCTTTTCTGCTGCTCTTTCTGGCGGTAAGCCTGCTCTGTTTTCAACGGATCAAAAAGATAAAACCTTCTGAGTTTTCAGGATGAGGTTACATGATAAATTAGACACTTCTTTAAGAGTCGGCTAAGATCAGAGATGAAGACGTGAAGCCCGCCTTGACGCAATTTCGTCCAACGTATTTCTGTTTGACTTCTGATGTCTGTTTTTGTGACT
>CAITDH010000005.1 GCA_903891045.1 uncultured Desulfobulbaceae bacterium
ACTTCAGTCCGACAGCGGGGTTTGATACTACCGCCGTTATCGGACTGAAGTCCGACCTACATGTTCAAAAACGGTAAATTTGTAATTTCTATATCCCTTATTAAAAAAGTTTTGCTCTTCCATGGTTATCTATAGTGATCCTGTCTGGGGATTGCAAGGAGAGCTGTTCTCGATCTTTACAATCTTTTCATTATTGGCTAAGGTGCTGTCAATTATTAAAAAGGAATTCTTCCGGTGTTGCCTTGATCTTCAGGGCGGTGAAAAGGGAATACGGTGCAAGACCGTAACGTTGGGCCAACGCTGTAAGCGGGGACAAGGACTGCATGATGTCACTGTCTGTTTTTCGGGCAACCGGATGATGGGCGGGAAGGCGCGGTCTGCGGATGATCCGTGAGTCAGAAGACCTGCCGGAAGAAAAAAGGAATTCTTGTCCGTAGAAGTCCGTATTGCACCCGGGAGTTGATCTCCCTGGTTGTGGTACGGACTTTTTTTATGCCCAGGCGGAAAATCAAAAAAGGAAGATTGAACATGAAAACCCAGATTGAACTGGCCCGCGAAGGCATCATCACTGAGGCGATGAAAAAAGTAGCCATGGACGAGGGCTTTGGCCTTGATCCGGAAACCATCCGCCAGCGGGTGGCGGACGGCCATATCGTCATTGCCGTCCATCCCAACCGGCCGTCGCAGAAGGTGGTCGGGATTGGCAAGGGGCTACGCACCAAAGTGAATGCCTCCATCGGCACCTCATCTGATATTGCCGATATTGAGCTGGAGGTGCGCAAGGCCCAAATGGCCGAGGCCGAACAGGCCGATACCCTGATGGAGCTTTCTACCGGCGGTAATCTGGATCTTGTGCGCCGGCGAGTCCTGGCTGCCTGTACCCTGCCGGTGGGCAATGTGCCGCTCTATCAGGCCTTTTCTGAGGCCAGCCGTAAGTATCACAACCCCAACAAGCTGGACAGCGAGTATCTCTTCGAGCTGATCGAGCGCCAGCTTGCCGACGGCATCTCGTTCATGGCCATTCATTGCGGGATCAATCGTTTCTCCATCGAGCGGCTGCGTAAACAGGGCTATCGCTATGGCGGCCTGGTCTCCAAGGGCGGCACCTTTATGGTCTCGTGGATGGAGTATAATAACCGGGAAAATCCCCTCTATGAGCAGTTTGACCGGGTGTGCAATCTGATGAAAAAGTATGATGCGGTGCTCTCGCTTGGCAACGGGATCCGGGCCGGGGCCATCCATGACAGTCATGACCGGGCCCAGATGGCGGAGATGGTGATCAACTGCGAGCTGGCGGAGATCGGCCGCGACATGGGCTGTCAGATGATGGTGGAGGGGCCGGGTCATGTGCCACTCGATGAGATCGAGGGCAATATCATGCTCGAAAAACGGATGAGCGGCGGTGCGCCCTACTACGTGCTCGGGCCTCTGCCCGCTGATTCCGGGGCCGGATATGATCATATCACCGCCGCCATCGGCGCGGCCAGCTCGGCCCGCTTTGGCGCCGATCTTATCTGTTACATAACGCCTGCCGAACATCTGGCCCTGCCCAATGTTGAGGATGTGCGGGAAGGGGTGCGCGCCACGCGGCTGGCCGCCAGGATCGGGGATATCGCCAAGTATCCGGATCGTCGTGAACAGGAGAAAAAAGTAGCGCTCAGCCGGCGTGATACTAATTGGAAAGAGCATTTCCCTTTGCTGATGTTCCCTGAAAAAGCGCTGGAGGTACGAAACAGCCGTACCCCGGAAAACAGCGGCACCTGCACCATGTGCGGCGATTTCTGCGCCATGGAGCGGGGACTTTCTCTGTTTCAGGATGATATCAAAGGGGATAAGAGGTCGGGCGGTCGATAGCAGGTGGCCGTGGATGGAAATGCTCTCTTTTTTGAATGGTACCCTGATGTTTTTTCTTGCTGAAATAGATAAGGTTCAGGAGCGAAGCGGGGAGATTGTCGGGGTCACGCTGTATGATTATTTGGAGAAAAATTATTCTGTGCATGTGCGATTCGATCAGCCCATGAGTGCAGAAGAACTGAAGAGTATTCTCTTACAGATCTGCAAGTAACGTAGCGTAGCCTGCCAGCCTTCTTTTGATCCCTGTCAATGCAGGGCCGCTGCGAATAACCTTTGGGTGTAGGCATGCTGGGGGGCGGCAAAGACCTCTCGGGCAGGTCCCGCCTCAACGATGCGGCCATGCTGCATCACCGCTACCTGATCGGCCAGCGCCTGGACTACGCGCAGGTCGTGAGAGATGAAAAGGTAGGTCATGCCGTAGCGTTGCTGCAGATCCAGGAGCAGGTCGATGATCTGCTTTTGGATGGTCATGTCGAGGGCTGAGGTCGGTTCATCAAGGATCAGGAGCCGGGGTTTTAAAACAATGGCGCGGGCGATGGCGATGCGCTGGCGCTGGCCGCCGGAAAATTCATGGGGGTAACGCCAGGCCATCTCCGGGGCCAACCCTACTTCAATTAAGGTCTCGGCCACGATCTCGTGGCGTTGTCGCGCGGTGCCACCCAGTCCGTGTACCCGCATTCCCTCTTCGACGATCTGCTCCACGGTCATCCGCGGGGAAAGGGAAGAGAAGGGGTCCTGGAACACTACCTGCATCTCGCGGCGCAGGGGCCGCAGTTGGCGGTTTCCGAGCTGCTGCAGATCCTGGCCGTCAAAGATAATACTTCCATGGCTTCGGTTCAGCTTGAGAATGGCCATGCCGAGCGTGGTCTTGCCTGATCCCGATTCTCCCACCACCCCGCAGGTCGTTCCCTGGTTTACGGTCAGGCTGACATCGTCAACAGCCTTGATGGTCTTTGTCTTCCGCTTCAGAAAACCGCTCCAGCCATCCTTGAGATGAAAATGGCAGTCAAGATGGTTGATGGTGAGCAGGGGATTCTGCCCTTGTTTCTCAACAGGGCTGCCGTGGGGGATGGATTGCAGGAGGTGGATGGTGTATGGGTGCTGCGGCTTGGCCAGCAAGTCTTTGGTCGGCCCATGTTCGACAATCCTGCCGCCCTGCATGATGTGAACGTGATCGGCGATCTTTCTGACCAGATTCAAATCATGGGTGATCAGGAGCACGGCCATTTGAAACTCATCCCGTAGATCGCTGATCAGCTCCAGGATCTGGGCCTGGATGGTCACATCGAGGGCGGTGGTCGGTTCATCGGCAATGAGTAGAGACGGGCGGCAGGCAAGAGCCATGGCAATCATTACCCGTTGCCGTTGGCCTCCGGAGAGCTGATGCGGATAGGTGTGGAGGCGGGCCGCCGGGGTATCGATGCCAGTGCGCTCCAGAAGGCGGACAGCCTCTTGCTCTGCTTCTTTTCTGGTCATGGACTGGTGGAGCAGGAGGGGTTCAATCAGTTGATTGCCGATGGTGTAGACCGGATTGAGCGAGGTCATCGGCTCCTGAAAGATCATGGCGATCCGGTTGCCACGGATGGCCCGTAACTGCCGGTCTGGCAGGGAGAGGATATCCTGTCCCTCGAAATTGATACGGCCTGAACTGCGTACCTGGCTGCCTTCTTCCAGCAGTCGCAGGATCGAGAGGGCGGTTACCGATTTTCCTGATCCTGATTCTCCGACCAGGGCCACGGTCTCCCCCTGGTCAACAGAGAGGGACACATCATGCAGTACCTGATTTTCTTCAGGCTGCTGTCTTCCGGTGTCGAGGCTAAAGCTCACATTCAGTTTGTCAATTTCAAGAAGCATGATCAGTTCTATTTATTCAATAATAGTGGCGAGAGCCCTATTTAAGTCATCCATCTTGAAAGGCTTGGGAAGAACGCCGCAGAAGCCATATTCCTTGTGGTTTGCCATGATGGGATCGTTGGCGTAGCCACTGGAAACAACTACCTTGGCCTTGGGATCCACGGCGAGTAAGGCGGCAATGGCTTCCTTGCCCCCCATGCCTCCCGGGATGGTCAGATCCATGATGACGATATCAAAGGGGACGCCATCTTGCTGGGCCTTGATATAAAAGGCAATGGCCTCTTTTCCGTCTCCGGCCTCTTCGACGCTGCATCCAATAAACGCCAGCATTGTCGCTGCGATTTCACGAACGGTTTGGTCGTCATCCATGATCAATATCTTTTTGGCGTCAATTTTCTGGATGTTTCCTTGTTTTTTTGGTTGAGGGACATGGTCCAGGATCGCCGGCAGGAGAATGGAAAAAATAGTGCCCTGACCCAGTTCTGAGGTCACCGTAATCAGGCCGCCATGATTTTTGATGATGGAATAGGATATGGCCAGTCCCAGACCAGTTCCTGAGCTTTTGCTCGAAAAATAAGGGTCAAAAATTCTAGAGAGGTGTTCCGGGGAAATTCCGGTGCCATGGTCTTGAAAAAGGATTTCTATGTGATTTCCAGGCGGCAGGGACGGGAATTCATCAAGGGTAAGGGTTTTGTTGGTGGCGCGGATAGTTATCGTGCCACCATCAGGCATGGCCTGTCTGGCATTGATAACGAGATTCTGGGCGACCTGGCTCAACTGCCCTTCGTCGGCTTCAACGGCCCAGAGGTTCTGGTCAAAATGATACTCGCATTTGACCTTAGATCCCCTGAGGACAAAGCTGGTGGAGTCCTTGATCAGTTCCGTGAGCGGGGTTACCTTTTTGATGGGAGCGCCGCCCTTGGAAAAGGTGAGCAACTGTTTGGTCAACCCTTGGGCCCTGATGGAGGCCTTTTCCGTTTTATACAGATAGTCGGTTATGATATCCTGCGGCTTGGCGTACATCTTGGCCAAAGAGATATTGCCAAGGATGGCGGTGAGCAGGTTGTTGAAATCGTGGGCAATGCCACCGGCGAGAACGCCGAGTGATTCAAGTTTCTGGGCCTTGATCAGTTCTTCGATCATCTTCTTTTTTTCGGTCACATCCCGGAAGATACATTGGGTGAAGACCGGTTTTCCGTTCTCGAAATTGCAGATGGCGTTGCCCTCAATGATAACCTGTCTGCCATCTTTAGTATTGAAGACCGTGTCGATATAATGGAGTTTCGGATCGCTGATAATCTGTTGAAAGGTGGTTTGACAATGTCCCTGGCAGTCGGCGGCGATCAGGTCAAAGATGGAAAGCGCGGCAGTTTCCTCCTGGTTGTAGCCGAAGGTCTCCCGCCAGGCGCGGTTTACATAGAGGAATTTGCCGGTTGGGTGGACGATCTGGATCAGGTCGGAGGAGTTTTCGAAGAGGTCTTTGTACCTTTTTTCGCTTTGCAACAGGGCCAGTTCACTGCGGGTCTGATCACTCATGTTTCTGAAGATCCCGGTCATGAAAAGGGGCCTGCCATTTTCAAAATGGGTGGAACAACGGCCCTCGACGAACACACTATCGCCATTTTTGGCAATAAAGGTGGTGGTATTGCGGTCAATCTTGTCGCCCTTCATCAGGCAGTTGAAGATCTGGACGCATTTACCCTTGCAGTTTTTATCGACAATATCCATGAGTGATAACTGCCGGATATCTTCTTCCGTGTAGCCGAGGGTGTCGCGCCAGGCCTGATTGGTATAGAGAAAGACCCCTTCAGGAGTCACACTGTGGATCAGATCACTGGCGCTGTCAATCAGCAGGCGGTAACGATCCAGTTCTTCAGCGAGTCCCTCGGTTTTTTGGACGAGTTTCCGATTCGTGTCTTCCAGTTCCTTGATCGTGAGCAGAAGTTCTTCGGGGGTAAGGTTGGCGGGCATCTGGGCAGGCTCCTCTGGTGGCGGATTGGTGAATGGGTGATATCTGAAAAAGGTTGACACCGGGTTCGGGTCGACTATTCTTGGGGCTGGTCAGTTATCAGTCATCAATGCTTAGGTCAAGGAAAGACTCACTTGTATCCAGAATATCCTTTTTCTTCACATTATGCCACTATTGATGGGCACCGCCTTCATTATATAGATGAAGGTGTAGGCCGGGTCATTGTCATGGTGCATGGCAACCCCACCTGGTCCTATTATTACCGCCATCTTGTTGCCTTACTCTCGAAGACGCACCGGGTGATTGCCGTTGATCACCTAGGCTGCGGTCTTTCCGATAAACCTCAGGATTATCCCTATCGATTGCAGAATCACAGGGATAATCTTGAGGCCCTGTTGCAGCAACTCCAGATCACCTCCTATTCCCTGATTGTCCATGACTGGGGCGGGGCTATTGGCCTGGGGGTGGCTGGCCGCAATCCTGGAGCCTTGGAAAAGCTGGTGATCCTCAATACCGCTGCCTTTCGTTCGCAACGGATTCCGTGGCGGATTCGGGTCTGCCGTTGGCCTTTTATCGGCAGTCTCTTGGTGCGCGGTCTGAACGGGTTTGCCGGTCCGGCGGTTTTTATGGCAGTGACCCGCCGCCTGCGTCCGGAGGTGGCCAGGGCCTATCTGGCGCCGTATGATTCCTGGGAGAACCGGGTGGCTGTTTACGGTTTTGTCCGCGATATCCCGCTTGACCCTTCGCATCCTTCCTATGCCACCCTGCAAGAGGTTGAAGAGGGGTTGTCTGGTCTTGCCGCAAGAAATATCCCCATCCTTATCTGCTGGGGTGGTCGGGATTTTTGTTTTAATGATCATTTCTATCAGGAATGGCTGAGGCGCTTTCCCAAGGCCGAGAGCCATTATTTTAAAGATGCTGGTCATTATGTGCTGGAGGATGCCCTGCCCGAGATCAGACCGCTGCTGGCGGACTTTTTCGCTGATTCTGCTTCATCATCAGGAACTGTCAGGTGAATGTCAATATCGGACAGGCTTTAGCTGAACGGGCGCGGGAGCTGGCAGATGAGGTCGGTCTGGTGGAGGCGGCAACCGGCAAGTCCCTGACCTTTCAGGAGCTCAATGGCCGCTCCGATGCCTTTGCCTCTTATTTACAGGACCAGGGAGTGAGGCCAGGCGAGCGGGTGATGCTCATGGTCAGGCCTTCCGCTGATTTTATCTGTCTCACCTTTGCCCTGTTCAAGCTAGGGGCAGTCGTTATCCTCATTGATCCCGGGATGGGATACAGAAACCTGCGGCGCTGCATCGCCGGGGTGCAGCCGCAGGTCTTTATCGGGATTCCCGCGGCCCACCTGTTTCGCCTGCTGTTTCCGGCCCCGTTTCGTTCGGTCAGGGTTTCCTTTTGTTGCGGTCTTTCTTTGGGAATATTTGGGCCGGATATCTGCGCGCAGGTCGGGGTTGCCTCGCAGCCATTTCCGGCGTATCCGGCGCGATCTGAAGAACTGGCCGCCATCATCTTTACCACCGGTTCCACCGGGCCGCCCAAGGGCGTGCGCTACGAGCACGGGGTCTTCAACGCCCAGTTGCGGTTGATCCGCGATTATTATCAGATCGGCCCCGGTCAGATCGATCAGCCCGGATTTCCGCTCTTTGCCCTGTTCGCCACGGCCCTCGGGGCCAAGGCTGTTATCCCGGATATGGATCCGACCCGGCCGGCCAGGGTCGATCCCCGGAAATTTGTCCGTTCGCTGCGGGAGCAGCAGGTGACCTATTCCTTTGGTTCACCAGCCATCTGGAACGTGGTCAGCCGCTATTGCCAGGAGCAGGGTATTGTCCTTGACAGCCTGCAACAGGTGCTCATGGCCGGGGCGCCGATCTCTGGCGACCTGATTGCCAGGATGCAGGCCATTCTGCCGTCCGGGGCCAGGATCCATACCCCCTATGGCGCCACCGAGAGCCTGCCCATCGTCTCCCTTGAAGGCAAAGAGATCGTGGAGTCTACCTGGCCTCTCAGCCGTCATGGCTATGGTATCTGCGTGGGCAGGCCGCTGCCGGGGATTGAGATCAGTGTCATTGCCCTCTCAGATGCCCCAATTCCGCTCTGGGATGATGCTTTGTGTCTGCCGCCAGGGCAGATCGGCGAGATTGTGGTGCGTGGCGATGTGGTGACGAAGGGATATGAGAATAATGAGCAGGAAAACCGGCTGGCCAAGATTGAAGACCAAGGTTCTTTCTGGCACCGGATGGGGGACCTTGGCTATTTCGATGACCAGGGACGTCTCTGGTTCTGCGGTAGGCGTGCCCATCGGGTGGAGACAGCGACTGGCACCCTTTTTACCATTCCTTGTGAGGCTATTATCAATGAACATCCCGATGTTGCCCGGTCAGCACTGGTCGGGATTACTGATTCCCTGCATCACGGGCGGCAGCAGGCTGTGATGATCGTGGAGCCAGTCAGGGGCAGGAAGATTAACCGGGAAAGGTTGCTGGCCGAGGTGCGGGAGCTGGCAGCGGCTTCTTCCTTGACCAGCTCCATCCAGCTCTTTCTGACCCATCCTGATTTTCCCGTCGATATCCGTCATAATGCCAAGATCTTTCGCGAGCAATTGAGCGCATGGGCCCAGAAACAGTTACAGGGGCGTTCATGAAAAAGGCGCTGGTGACCGGTGGTGGCGGGTTTGTCGGGAAGGCGATCGTCCGCCAGTTACGGGCACGGGATATCGAGTGTCTGGTGGTTGGCCGCCATTCGTACCCGGAGCTTGCATCCCTCGGGGTGACCTACCGGCAGGGCGATATATGCGATCGGGATTTCATGCGGGCCTGCTGCCAGGGGGTGGACACTGTTTTTCATGTGGCGGCCCTGGCCGGGATCTGGGGCCGGTGGCAGGATTATTATGCCATTAATGTCCTGGGCACCGCAAATGTCCTGGCCGGGTGCCGGGCGTCAGGCGTCAGCCATCTGATCTATACCTCCACCCCATCGGTAGTCTTCAACCAGCAGTCCATTGAGAACGGCGATGAGCAGCTGCCGTATGCCGACCGCTTTCTCTGTCATTATGCCCGAAGCAAGGTCATGGCCGAGCAGTTGATCCTGGCCGCCTCTGATCATGACCTGCGCACCTGCGCCATCAGGCCGCATCTGGTGTGGGGGCCGGGAGATCCGCATCTGATCCCGAGGCTGATTGAACGGGGGCGGAAAGGGCTGCTCCGGCAGGTGGGGGCAGGGGAGAATCTGGTGGATATCTCCTATGTTGACAATGTGGCCCATGCCCACCTGCTGGCCGTAGATAACCTGGCAGGAACCGGGACGGCCGCAGGGCGGGCCTATTTTATCAGCCAGGGAGAGCCGGTGAACCTGTGGCAGTGGATTGGCGAGCTTTTTTCCAGGCTTGACATTGCGCCGGTACGAGCTAAAATCTCTTATCCGGCAGCCTACACGATTGGCGCCTTACTGGAGGTGGGGTACCGTTTGGCAGGTCGGCAGCAGGAGCCGCCGATGACCCGTTTTCTGGCGCAGCAGCTTGCCAAATCGCACTATTTTTCCATTGCCAGGGCCAGCCATGACCTTGGGTATCAGCTACTTGTCTCAACCACAGAAGGGATGGAGCGTTTATTCACATCATTGATCACAAAATGAAAACATATCTTCAGAAAATATGTACTATGATTCTGGTCTTTTCCATGCTCAACCTCTCCTGCGTGCGGCCTGTTGCAGCGTCGTTCACTGTTGGTGATGAGCGGGAGGTGGGAGAGGCCCTTTTGTATCAGGTGCGTTTGGCCTTCTCTCTTTTTGATGATCCTGATATATCGCAATATATCAATGATTTGGGTGCTGATGTGTTGGGGACAGCGGGTTCTCAATATTTTAATTATCATTTTTTCGTGATTAATGATAAGGAGTTTAACGCCTTTGCCGCTCCGTCCGGTCTGATTTTTTTTCACTCCGGCCTTCTTGAGACTATAGATAACGAGGATGAACTGGTGTCCGTTATGGCCCATGAGGTTGGTCATGTGGTCAGCCGCCATATCGCCTCCCGTATGGATAAAGGGATGAAGGTTGGGATTGCCGCGCTGGCTCTCGCCATTGCCGGTATTGCCCTTGGTGGTGGTGGCGTTGCTGGGCAGGCCCTGTTGACCGGTTCCATGGCTGGCAATCAGGCCCTGAATCTGCACTTCAGCCGTCAGGATGAGGAAGAGGCCGATCTCCTCTCTTATGGCTGGATGAAGAAATTGGGAAGAGACCCAGATGCCATGGAAAAGATGTTGCAGATCATGCGCCGGATAACCCGTTATCGTATGGGGCAGGTCCCGCCTTATCTCCTCACCCACCCTGATCCCGAGGCCCGTCTTGGCTATATTCAATCCCTGATTGCCATTGAAAATCCGCCATTAAGCAAGCAGCAGTTTCGGCAGACTGATAACTTTGCTTTTTTACGCACGAAGTACCGGATTCTGTCGCAGGTCGAAGATGAGGGGCAATTCCGCAATTTCCTGAGCAATAAAATTTCTGATCCCCAGGCCACCCCTTTGGAAAGAATCATGGCCAAGTATGGTCTGTCGCAGGTGGAAAGGGAAGCGAGTAACTATGAACGCAGTCAGGCCTTATTAAAGGAGGTGATTGCTGCCTTGCCCGATAAATCCATCCTGCTGGTTGATCTTGGTCGGGGAGAACTGGCGTTGGGTCACAAGGACAAGGCCCTGGAGTTGATTCTGAAGGCCTCCCATCAGAATCCTGCGGATCTGTGGGCCGTTTTTCAGTTGGCTAAGGTCTATCAGGAACTTGGTAATACGAAAGAAGCTGAGGGCAATCTTCTTACCGTGGCCGACGAAATGCCTGAATATTCGAAGGTGTACTATGAGATCGGCCAGCTTCGATCAGACCAGGGAAAGAAAGGGGAGTCGTCCTATTATCTGGGGAAATACTATTTGTATGGGGGCCGTATTAAACTTGCCAAAGAGAATTTTAAGCATGTTGTCAAGGATGCGTCTTTGCCTCGTCAGATGCTTGAAGATGCCGTATCAATACTTGCGACAATTAAACGTCTGGAAGATGGGTCTAAGTTGCCAACGGACCAGAAAAAGGAGAAGGAAGACGAAAGGAAACAGCGACTTGTCCCTTCTCCCATATGGTCCCAACAAAAGAGTCCTCGCTGATAGCGATGCCGCCGGGGTTGTCCTTTATAGCTTTGATAAATATTGAAAGAAAATCACTGGACGGAATGAGTCAGGGGCGAGGAATCTGGTACAGAAAAAACATTGTTTTTCTGCACCAGATGAGAAGCGGGAGAGGTAAAGGGATCAGGGCCAGAGAAGTTTTTTGCTGATCCAACCCTCGGTGCCTTTGGTGTGTTTAACCTTGACCCAGTCGCCTTTTGAGGAAATCTTGGTCAGTACGACGCCATGCTCGATATTGGCGACGATCGCGCCACTTTCTTTTGGCTCAGAGCGCATATTGATCGGTTTCTTGGAGTTGACGATGACCGTGTTGCCTGGTCCTACCATCTTGTTGTTGATCCAGCCGGTGTCGTTTTCAAAATCAGAGACCTTGAGCCAATCACCTTTCTTTTCCACGATCTTCAGAGGGTATCCCACAAAGAGCTCCATGGCCACCGGATCCTTGGCGTCAGGGCCAGTGCGGACATTGGCGCCATCTTTCAGGACACTGACGGTTTCGGCGTTTTCTTTTGTTTTGCTGGACTCTTTTGTTCCCTTGGCCTTGCTGGTTTTGGCATTGGCGTGGTCTTTTGAGGTGCTGGCGGTTTTCGCGTAACCGGCGGGAGCGCTCAGCAGGACAAGGACGCTGCAGCCAACAAGGCATCGGGAGAGGATGTGTGACAGACGAATTTGCGTGTTCATAATTTTTTTATCCTGATTGAATCAAGCTTGGAAGAAACCACACTTTGTGGAGTATCGAATGAGTTTATTTATATATCATTAATGCGTGTTGAAGTCAAACTTCAACTCCTTGTTTCTTGAAAAAAATATCATATGAATTTGTTATTCTTGTATTATTTTCATGAGAGATGGAGGCTGTCCTTGTCGGGTATGGCTATTTGTTTTTGGTCTCTCTGTTTCCTGTTGATTTATGACGGCTTACCGTCTTAAATGGTTGCCTTGGAAATGGTACCCTTTGGTTTGGACCTTGATGTGATATTCTTATGAGCCGGAAAATAAGCAGGGAAAAGGTGTGAAGGCAGCGGTTATTGCCCTGACCCGAGGGGGCAGGGAGCTGGCAGGCAGAATCGCTGCCGGAATGGATGACTGTGAGAGCTGCGAGGTCACAGGCGGGGTGCTGGCAACCATTACGAGGTTGTGGGCGCGCTATGAGGGGCTGATCTGTATCATGGCCGCAGGCATTGTGGTGCGGGCCATTTCCCCCCTGTGCCGAGATAAAAAAACTGATCCCTGTGTGTTGGTTCTTGATGAAAAAGGGCAGTTTGTGATCAGTCTGCTGTCAGGCCATCTGGGCGGCGGTAATGAACTGGCCCGTAAGGTGGCGGCGATCACCGGCGGCACGGCCGTGATCACCACCGCCTCGGATGTGACCGGGCATACCGCCCTTGACCTGTGGGCCGCGGAAAACAAGCTGCGGGTGCAGAATCCGCAGGCCATGGCCCGGGTGGCGGCCAAGCTGGTCAATGAGGGCGAGCTGAGCTTTTTTGCAGGCGTGGCCTGCGGCAGGCTTCCTGCTGATTTCAAGGTGGTGGATAAACCGGCCTTGGCCGATATTATCCTCTCTCATGGGGCCTTTGATCCCTCTGAATACCCTGATGCCCTTGTGCTCTGTCCCTGTAATCTCTATCTGGGGTTGGGGTGCAATCGAGGGGCCGGGGCTGCTGATTTTGAGCTGGCCATAACGGAGCTGTGTGCGCAATATTGCCTGGATCGGCGTGCCATTGCCGGGATTGCCAGTATTGATCTGAAGGCGGATGAGGTCGGGATGCTGCAATTTGCCAGGGAAAATAACCTGCCCATCCGCTTTTTTACGGCGGAAGAACTGAACCGGGTTGAGGGGGTAGCAACTTCTGCGGCGGTCGTTGCGGCTACGGGGGCCAAGGGGGTTGCCGAGCCTGCGGCTATGCTGGCGGCAGGCGATGGTATTGCTACGGGACAACTTATTATAAGGAAAAGAAAATGGAAGGATGTAACTGCGGCTGTGGCCGAACAGAAGATGTTAGACATGGTACAAACCATGGCCAGCAGGGCATGATCAGCGTTGTTGGCACCGGACCGGGCGGGCTTGACCACCTGACCCCAGCGGCCAGCAAGGCTATTACGGCGGCCGATGTGGTGGTCGGCTATCGCACCTATCTGGATCTGATCCCGGAGCTGCTTGTGGGCAAGGAGGTCCTCTCTTCGACCATGATGCAGGAGGTGGATCGTTGTGCCAGGGTCCTGGATCTGGCTGAGTGCGGCAAGCGGGTGGCCCTTGTTTCCGGCGGGGATCCGGGTATCTATGCCATGGCCGGTCTGGTTTTTGAGATGGCGGCGCAGCGGGAGAGCAAGCTTGCCATTGAGGTGATCCCCGGAATTGCCGCGATCAACGGCTGCGCGGCCAGACTCGGGGCGCCGCTGATGCACGATTTTGCGGCCATCAGCCTCTCGGATCTCCTCACTCCTTGGGGGCTGATTGAAAAAAGGCTGGATGCTGCGGCCATGGCTGATTTTGTCATCGCCCTCTATAATCCGAAATCGAAGAAGCGGACGGAAAATATCGTCCGGGCCAGGGAGATTATTCTCCAGCATCGGCCAGGGACAACGCCGGTGGGGATTGTCACCGCCGCCACCCGCGATGATGAGGTCATTACCCTTACGACCCTTGGTGCCATGCTCGATGCCGATATTGGGATGCAGTCCACGGTCATTATCGGCAATGCCAGTACCTTTATCTGGAATGGTCATATGATCACCCCCCGGGGCTATGCCGGCAAGTATCAACTGGATCAGGAGAAAGGGTGCTCATGCGCCTGATCCTGCTTCGCCATGGCCGGACCGGGCTTCCGGGCCGGTATGTTGGGTCAAGTGATGTCCCTCTCTCCGAGGAGGGCCAGGCGCAGATCCAGGGCTTGCGGCCAATGTTTGCGGCGATGCAGATTGATGGCCTGCTGGCAAGTCCCATGCTGCGCTGCACCCAGTCTGTTGACCTGCTGGGATTGGGGCTGCCGGTGCAGCTTGATCCTGATCTGCGGGAGATTGATTTCGGACGCTGGGAAGGGAAGACCTTTGCCGAGATCGAGGCCCAGGATTCGGAGCTGGTGCAGCATTGGGCCTCCGGCGCTAACAATTTCTGTTTTCCTGATGGCGAGGCGACAGCTGAATTTGCCTGCCGAATAGAAGCGGTCAAGGATCGGTTGCTGGCCTCGGATGCCAAAACCGTGCTTCTTGTCGCCCATGGCGGCGTGATCCGCTCCCTGATCTGCGGCCTGCTCGGTTTATCCTTGGATAAATATCTGCTCTTTCAGGTGGCCAAAGGCCATTACAGTACTATCGATCTCCATAGCGGCGGCGGGGTGTTGACCGGTTTTAACTTGGGAGGACGAGGTGCATGGGTAGACTGATTCTGGTAACGGGCGGGGCGAGAAGCGGCAAGAGTGATTACGCGCTGCAACTGGCGCAGTGGCTGCCCGGCCCGCGCTGTTTTATCGCCACTTGCCCGGTCGTCGATTCCGAGATGGATGAGCGTATTGCCCGGCACCGCGAGGAGCGGGCGGGAGCTGAGTGGCAGACTGTTGAGGAACAGACGGATATCGCCGCCATCATTCGGGAACGCCGGAATGATCATGTCTGTCTGATTGACTGCCTCACTCTTTGGGTTAATAATCTATTGTATCGCACTGAACAATCGGGAAAAATTTTCTCAGATGCCGAGATGCGACAGCAATGTGATCTATTGACTGAGGCCGCCGCAGCCCACCCTGGAGCGGTGATCTGTGTCACCAACGAGGTGGGGATGGGGATTGTCCCGGACAACCCTTCGGCCCGGCTGTACCGGGACCTGGTGGGCCGCTGCAATCGGATGATGGCGGCGGCCGCGTCTGAGGTGTACCTCGTCAGTTGCGGGATCCCTCTGCGTCTGAAATAATATTCAGAAAGTACATTTAGAAGCTGTTTTTTTGTCTTGATTTAACGGTATTTTTATGTTTTTAAAAACCTTTAGCCTTCAACCTTCAGTCTTAATAAAATTATGAGCCTTTTAGAGCGAACGATTCAAAAGATATACCCACAAGATACCCTCTCCCGTGAGCGCGCCAAGGAGCGCCTTGACCAGCTGGCCCTGCCTCATTGGGCCTTGGGCGATCTCATGGATCTGGCCGTTGATCTGGCCGGAATGACCCGCTCCATGACGCCTGCGGTCAAGAGAAAGGCGGTAGTGGTGATGGCTGGGGATCATGGGGTGGTGGCCGAGGGGGTGAGCAAGTTTCCCTCTGAGGTGACGCCGCAGATGGTCTATAACTTCGTCAATGGCGGGGCTGGGATCAATGCCCTGGCCCGGCAGGCTGGATCGGAAGTGATCGTGGTGGACATGGGGGTGGCGGCTGATCTGCGGGAACTGGCCGCAGCCGGCAAGATCATCAATAAAAAAATAGGAATGGGCACCGACAATATCGCCGTCGGTCCGGCCATGAGCCGCACCATGGCCCAGATGGCGGTGGAGGCCGGGATTGATATCGCCAATGATCTGGCCGGACGCATTGATGTCTTCGGCACCGGCGACATGGGCATCGGTAACACCACGCCCTCCACCGCC
>CAITDH010000006.1 GCA_903891045.1 uncultured Desulfobulbaceae bacterium
AGGGACACCTGATCCTGAACATCGGCAAAGATAGAGAGGATCATGAAATCAAGTTCATTATCCGTCCCCATCCGCTCGGCCAGACGATGCATGGCCGTCGGCGTTCCAACCTGGCCAAGTGCCTGAACTGCCGCGATAATCAGATCTCGATTGGCGGCATAGAGATAATCGGTCAGGAGATTAATAGCCTCAGGATCGCCAATTAGACCAAGGGTCTCCAGAACAAGTTTAATCTCCGCTTCATCCTGGGAACCAGCAACCAGCTCCATCAAGGCCAGCGTTGAATCATCAGAACGAAGCTCACCGGCGATCTGAATCAAATACTGTTTCCCTTTAATCCTTGGATTTGTGAGAAAACCACTCAACAGCTCTGGATAGGCCAGTAATTGTGAGATCAGTGTTTCCTTGATAATAGGCAGTTCAGCGGCCAGCGCACCATGATCGGCAAGCAGATACAGCAGTTGAGGAATACTGAACGACACTTCACCGCGAGTCAACTCATAGATCAGACGATTCTGGGTCTTTTTATCAACATCACCCAAATGAGAGAGAACCAGCTGCGTTTTCATGGCGTCGCCGGTTTTTATATTATCCTGAATTTCCTCAATCATATGCTGGGGATTTAGGTCAACCATATCATTCCTTCCCGATCATGTTGGTTAATGTTGATGCATCATTCACATGTTCCAGTTTCGTGGGAATCTGGAACGACATTGTTCGACAAACTCTTTTATCATGGAGTGAACACCCTTTTTTTTAAAAAGTCACTTCCAAAAATTTATATCACAGAAAAACAAGAATTGTCCACAAAATCAGGACAAAAAAGCAGGACCCTTGTTTAGCTTCTGTACAGCAAACAAGACAGGCAGATGGCGGCAGATAACTGACCAGAAATATGTATCATTTTTTTACCGCCTCCCGGCAGCCATTCCTGACATCTCAACAGTAACTTATTCGGGATACCAGTCAACCCCAATCTTGCGCACCACATTAAAGCCACCACTCAGAACCAGACTGTTTTTCAGGCCTACACTGTCTAAAAAGCTCTGAATCTCAAAAGAACGGGTTCCGGCATCGCAAAGCAGGATCATGGTCTTATCGGCTGGCACCTCCTGGTACCTGGCCCTCACCTCATTATAGGGGATTCCCAGCCAGCGCTCTCCTCCAAATTTCGCCACAAACGGGCCAACCTCTTTCGGATGTCTGATATCGAGGGCAACCCAGTCCGGTTGCGTGGAAAAATCAGCCATCCACTGCAGAAAAGAGGCGATGGAGAGCTTACGCAAACGGCCATCACAGATATTATCAGCCACATAGGCTGCAGCATTAATGGAGTCAATGGCCGCTGAAAATGGCGGCGCGTAGGCCATTTCCAGGGTCCCGAAATCATCAATGGTGGCTCCCGTGCCGACAAGGGCTGCGGCCGCATCAATACGCGCCGAGATCCCATCTCCCATAGGCCCAAACCCTTGGAGCCCCAGAACCCGCCGCGTCCGCCGGTCAAAAACCATCTGAAAGACCACATTGTCGACAGTGGGAAAGAAATGGGCCCGGTCGGACGGGGCGGTCAAGGCCACATCCGCATCATAGCCCTCAGCCAGGGCCACATCAAGACTCAACCCGGTAGCACCGATACAGACATCAAAGGCCTTCATGATAAAACTGCCCACCGCCCCCTTGAAGACGGAAGGGATGCCTGCCATATTATCACCAACCACCCTGCCCTCTTTATTGGCAAGGGAGCCAAGAGGGGCGTAGAATTTCTTCCCCGAAACCAGATGACGAACCTCGATGCAATCGCCGGCGGCATAGATAGACGGATCAGACGTCTGCATCCGCTCATTGACCACAATCGCGCCCATGGGCGAGATCTGAAGTCCGGCATCACGTGCCAGTTCTGAACGGGGACGCACACCGGCGGCCATGATCACCAGATCAGCATCAAGGGTACGGTGATTAGTACGGATCGCGGTGACCTTGCCATCCTGCCCCAAAATCTCGGCAGCACCCTCACCCAGATGAACCGTCACCCCTTTGTCACGCAGATGCTTAGCCAGCATGGCAGCGAAGGGAAAATCAACAATGCGGGGCAGAAGCTGATCCATGAACTCAACCAGTGTCGTCTCCACCCCCCACAAATCTGTCAGGGCCTCCGCCATCTCCACCCCGATAGCGCCACCGCCGATAACGATTGCCCGCGCCACCTTGCCGCCGGCAATCCGTTTCTTGATCTCAATAGCCTTATGCAAATTGCTGATGGTAAAGACCCCATCAAGATCTACGCCAGGGATCGGCAGGACAAAAGGACGACTGCCCGTGGCCAGCATCAGCTTGTCATAGGCGATACTCTGCTGGACGCCGGTCTCTACATGCTCAACCTGCACCACTTTCTGCTTGCGGTCAATGGCCAGGGCCCGGGTTCGGGTAAGGGCATTCACTCCTTTGGCATCCTTGAAAAAGGTCTCATTGCGCACCATATGAAAACTGGTCGAACGCAATTCTGACTCATCAGACACATCACCCGAAACATAATAAGGGATACCGCATCCGCCATAGGAGATAAGGCTATCCTCATCAACAATGGTCACCTCCGCATCCTGCATCAGACGCTTAACCCGACATGCAGCCTTAGGACCTGCTGCCACCCCTCCAATAATTACAATTTTCTCGCCCTTGTTGTTGCTCATAGTTTTTTCTCCATTCTTCGTAGCTATTTAGTATAAACACCCAATTATAAATTCAGAACCCTGCATATTCTCTCCCGCAAAGGCATAGAGACACAAGCCATGCATGGCAAGACAAGCAACTGGAAGCAAAACCGCAGAGCAAGACATTTTTCAAGGTTAATTCCTGTAAGCTCCCGATTTTTTCTGCGTCTCAACGTCTCAGCACACAATCAATCCACCCAAACATCAACGATCAAACTCCGGGCAAAACGATAGTAAACAACGTTCCTTCCCCCTCTTTGCTCTCAACAGCAATCGTTCCATGATGATGCTCGATAATATTGCGGCTGATGGCAAGACCAAGCCCGGTCCCACGATTTTTATCAGTAAAAAAGGGTTTGAAGATCTGCCCTACCTTTTCGGCAGACATCCCTTTACCATTATCACGAACCATAATCTTCACCGCTCCCGCCGTCCTTGGCTCCCGCGGGTTTAGGCCGTCCCTGGCCGTCACCGCTCTCGCCATCCCTGACTCCCGCGGATTTAGACTATCCCTGGCCGTCACCGCTCCGTCGGTTTCTCCAATGGTACTCGTGACCTGGAGTATTCCCTGATCACCCATAGCCTGCAGGCCATTCACCAGAACATTTAACAGGGCCCGATAGAACATATCCTGATCCAGATCAATTGAAGGAAGATGGGGGTCAAGCTCGGCCCGTACCTCCACATTTTTTTCTCGGGCAGAGGGTTCAATAAACTGTAAGGCCCGACGGATCACACCATTGACATCAACCTTTGCCAGTTTTGGTTCCTGGGGTCGCGCAAAATCAAGAAACTCCATGACAATGTTATTGAGCCGTGTAGTCTCGTCCACAATAATCCTGGCTAACTGCTCATTGCCGGGCGCCACCTTTTTAATCCTCTTTTCAAGAAGTTCAGCAGTGCTCCTGACAATACCCAACGGACTTTTGATCTCATGGGAAACCGTGGCCACCATGGTGCCAAGATGGGCAAGCCGTTCTGACTGGTTCAACTTCTCCTCCAGACGAAGCCGTTCCGTAGCCCGTTCCTCCATAATCCGATCGCCACGACTGACAATCGTTCGCAGAACCAGAAACAGCACCGCCATAATAATGCTGGAGACCAGAATAATTCGCCCCTGCAATTGGATGATAGCATCATATTCCTTGGACAGATCCTGGGTAATCTCGATCACCCCCATTATCTGTGGACTGGCTGTGCCGCTATTACCCACTTGACGAAAAGGGATATAGGTCTTGAGCTGACATTGCACCGATGGGGCACCAGGGATCAGATTCCAGAGGGAACCACTAAAGTGGATCTGGGAATTGGAATTGTTTTTCAAGGCCTTCTGATATTCAACCCCACCCATATCTTTCTTTCCCATGAGTTCCGGTCGTGTCGAGTAGGAAATAATATTGACGCTGGAGTCATAGATAGTGACCGATTCGGTCTTCAGCCCCTGCGTGGCATTTTTGACAATGCGATCCAACAACTCAAACTGATCAGGGTGGCTGAGGGCAATTTTCCCAAAACGGACAACCGTTGGCAGGACAAAACTCCGAAAGACCTGCTGGTTTAGATTTTCCGCCAGCAGCAGCGAATAATCCTCGCTCTGCTCAAGCATGATCTTCCGGGCATGGTTAGAAATAACCCAGGAGAGAATCAGGGTAAAAACAAGAATAACACCCAGGCTGGTAAAGGAAAAATACTTAACCAACCGGAAAGGCCGCAATCCAGCCTGAACCTCCTCCTGGCGCAAAGGTTTTTCAACTGCCAGCGAGACCATCTTGCTAGGGGAGATATCGTCAATCACCACATACCCCACAACGCCTGCAAACCTTGGTATCGCAGGCCATAGTTGGCTTTTCCGCAAAGGCCTTCATATATTCATCCCACAGATATTGTTGTTTGACCCCGTGATCGACAATATTCCAGGGAACACGTTCATCGCCCCCATATCCACGGACGGCAAACTGTTCCGCCTCAAGCCGGTTTTTGCGCATGGCCTGTTTCCATGAGATCCCCTGTGCCGCCATATCCAACAAAATCGGGGCAAGCCGGCGATCCCCCCGCGCCAATACCGCCTGGAACAAGACGTTCTCCGGTTTGTCACAGGTCATACGGACATTGGCCTCTTTTTTTAGCCCATTTTGTAAAAACTTTATCTTGTCCTTGAGGGTCCGCACAACATCTGCCGCATCCCGCGTTTCTCCTGGTGCCAGTCGCTCACTCACCCCAAAGGGATGAAACTGAAACGGGGTCCACGGTTTTGGGGTAAAACTGTTCACCGAAAGGGTAATTTCACAGAGCCGCCCGCGGTTACGTCCTACGGGCTGGATCCGTTCCTTGATCTTTCTGATCAGCGCCAGCATCTCCTCAAGATCTTCCAGCGTCTCGGTAGGCAGCCCAATCATCAGATACAGCTTCAACTTATACAGACCCGCGCGAGCCAAGGATTCAGCTGCAGTGAGAAGATCTTCTTCGGTCAACCCCTTGTTGATTACCCGGCGCAAACGCTCGGAGGCGCCATCAGGGGCAATGGCCACGCTTTTAAGCTGACTTTTTTGCAGAAGCCCCAGAAGTGGCCCGGAAATCCGGTCCGCACGCAGAGAAGAGAAGGAGAGGGAACAACCACTATCAAGGAGATACTGGGAAAGAAGGGTCAAGGAATCCTGATCCGCCATCTCCATCCCTAACAACCCGATGCGCTTGACTGTTTCCGGACGTTCGGCCAGACCCTGCAGGACGGCGTCAACATCCCACAGTCGTGGCGGACGATAGATAAATCCGGCGGCACAGAATCGACACCCCCGGGAACATCCCCGGCCAAGCTCGGTAAGATACAGGTCTGAAAACTCTGCCTGCGGGGTCAAAACCTGGGAATGCGCCGCCAGGTCACAGGTCTGGACTGTCACCTTGTGAATACGCTCAGGCAAGCCAGGTGCAGGAAGATGTCCGGCAAAGGTTCCATTCTTGTCATAACACGGGGTATAGAGCGCCGGGGCATAACAACCGGGGAACTGCAGGCTCACCTCTTTTATCAAATCGGCACGTCTTCCGCCTTTCCCTCCTTCAAGATGGGCGGCAAGAAAGGTGACAAGGGCAACCAAAACAGGCTCGGCCTCGCCGAGAACAAACAGATCGATAAAAGGGGCCAGAGGCTCAGGATTCATAAAGGTGGCGACACCTCCACAAATAACTAATGGTTGCGCAGCGGCCACCTGTTCTTCGCGATTTTCAGCAAGAGGGGGGAGAGACCCAGCCAGAAGAAGACGAACCAGGTTCAGATAATCATGTTCAAAACTGATGGAGAAAAAAATCAGGGGAAAACTGTCAAGGGTGCGGCCAGACTCCAGAGATCGCAGGGGAACGTCTGGCCCGGAAAAGAAAAAGCGCTCGCAGACAATGCCTTCCATTGCCCCCAACAGACTATAGACCAGTTGAAACCCAAGGCTGGACATCCCAACGGAATAGGAATTGGGATAAATCAGGGCGACTGGCAGCTGCCCTGTCCATTTTTTGCAATAACTCCCTTTTTCCAGATCAAGCAGTACGCGACGATCCATGTCAGAGGACGCCCTAAAGGAAATCCCTTTGGGGTACAGATATCAAAAGCCGTGCCGTCCCCAAAGATTCCGGCATTAATTTGCCTTTTTACGAAGATATGTCGGGGTCTCCAGATAGTCCTCATTCTGATTCCAGGGTCGTGCTTCCTTCTGGTTACGCACCACTTCTTTACGGGGTGAGGAAACGCCAAGATTATCAAAACCTTCAAAATTAGACTGCAGCAGAGGGGTAACAAAAGTTGGCCGCGGATTAGCCGGAGCCGGCGCGGCCGGGGTCTCCTGCGTAGTCATGATTTTCACTGACTTGCGCGCGTCCTCCAGCAACGTGATCGGCTCATTCTTCTTGACCACATTGCCTATTCCTGTTGCAATAACAGTAACATGCAGCTCATCGCCAAGGGTTTCATCATAGAGCACACCGAGTACAATCTTAGCATCCTCATCCACTTTACTTTGAATAAGAGCCGATACCTCCATATATTCAGCCAAGGTCAAGCTCTCTTGTGTGGCCGAGACGTTGATAATCAAGCCACGAGCACCATCTATCCCCACATCTTCAAGGAGTTGATTATCAATAGCCCGCTTGGCGGCCTCAGTCGCCCTGTTTTCGCCAACAGCCGAACCAGCGCCCATGATGGCCGGCCCCACTTCCCGCATGACCGTGCGCAGATCAGCAAAGTCGGCATTAATCATCCCCGGCACATTGATCAGATCCGTGATCCCCTTGACCGCCTGCAACAGGACCAGATCGGCCATGACCAGCATGTCAGAAAGCCGGGTATTTTTCTGCATCAGAGAGAGAAGTCGATCATTGGGAACGGTAATAATGGTATCCGCGTATTTTCGCAGTTCTTCCCAACCGGCCTCGGCGTTGCGCATGCGGGCCTTGCCTTCAAAATGAAACGGCTTGGTCACCACTGCCACCGTGAGCGCACCCAACTCTTTGCTCACCTTGGCCACAACAGGAGCAGCACCTGTTCCGGTACCCCCACCCAGTCCGGCCGCGACAAAAACCATGTCACTTCCCTTCAGGGCTTTTTTGAGTTCCTCCAGGGACTCATGGGCAGCCTGGGCGCCGATCTCCGGATCAGTTCCTGCACCTAAGCCTTTGGTAATACTGGGACCAATCTGCATACAGACATCCGCAAGAGACTGGTTCAGGGCCTGTTTATCCGTATTGGCCACAATAAACTCAACACCCTGAAGTTTATTGTTGACCATGGTGTTTATGGCATTCCCGCCGCCACCGCCAACACCAATAACCTTTACGACTGCAACCCCTTCTGTCTCCGCCATTCTAAACGGCATATCCATAAGCTCACCCCTGAATACGATTCGCCAAAGCCCCCTGCGTGAAGGCCTGTTAACAAAATATCAGCAAATAGAATATAGCACCTGCCGATACTCGCTTAAACAAAAAACGTCCGGATCACATGATTTTTTTCATCCACGACTTCATCCTCCCAACCATGGAAGAATCATCGTTGATTTTCTGCGCCCGATTCTTGCGGCCATACATGACCAAACCGACAGCAGTCGTGCAACGCGGGCTATGTACCTCTTCAACACGTCCTCCAATCTTTACCGGATACCCGATCCGTACCGGCAGATCAAAGATCTGCTCAGCCAGATCCACCAGATTGGCAAGCAGCGCCGTGCCACCCGTGATCACCACCCCGCCATGGATCTTGTTTTTCTGCCCGGAGTTAATAAGCTCCTGATTGACCATCTCCAAGATCTCGACAATACGGGCCTGCAGGATATCCACCAGTACCTTCTGGGTTACCTTGCGCGGTTCCCGGTCCCCTACCGTCGGCACATCAACCACATGATTCGGCTTGATCAACGAGGCAATGGCGCTGCCATAATCCTCTTTTAACCGCTCAGCCTCCTGGAGCGGTGTCCGTAGCCCCACTGACAGATCATTGGTCAGGTTATGTCCACCAAGCCCTATTTCACAGGTGTGCCTGATGGTCCCATCACAGAAGACCGCAAGATCAGTGGTTCCGCCGCCAATATCCAGAAGGGCCACCCCCAGTTCCATCTCGTCAGCGCTGAGCACAGCGTAGGCTGAAGCAATGGATTCCAGCACCATATCAATCACCTCCAGCCCCGCCATCCGACAACAGGTATAGAGGTTATGCACGGCGCCCATATCAGCGGTCACAATGTGGACATTCGTGACAAGACGGACTCCGGTCATTCCCAAAGGGTTCTGAATCCCGGTATGATCATCAACCATATACTCCTGGGGCAGGACATGAATAATCTGCTGATTCTCCGAGATCTTCACGGTTTTGGCAGCGACGATCACATCTTCAATATCAGTCTCTTTGATCTCCCGGCCATTAATGGCCAGGATTCCAGGACTGTTAAACCCCTTGATATGATTCCCGGCAATCCCGGCATAAACAGCATGCAATTCGCATCCGGCCGCATCTTCCGCCTGCGCCACGGCCTTCCGTATAGACTTGACGGTGGACTCAATATTGACCACAATACCTTTTTTCAGCCCCACTGATGGCGCAGTGCCGACACCAATAATATCTACCCTGTCATCGAAGACCTCGCCCACGACACAGCATATTTTCGTGGTTCCTATATCAAGGCCAACCACAACTTCACCTGGCTCCCGTTTCGCGGCGTCCTGCCCCACCTCAACCATTGGCTCAATCTCTTTTATATCATCCATCAGTTTTCAACCCGATCCGCTGTGTGCGACCAGCACCTTGTTTTCCAGATAATCCATCCGGATATAGACAATATCCGCAATGGTCATTCCCTGCTCTGTCTCTTTATATAAAACCTCTAACACTCTTTTTAAACGACTGTATTTCGTTCTGACTTCCCCTTTACCAAAATAAATAGGAAAGGGATAATCAACCAGATAGAGAGTCATTCCTATATCCTGATCAAGATGAATCTCGGAAAGATTCTGAACCGGAAAATTAGGATTATTCTGTTTAACTAATTTAAGCAAGGCCAGAGATTCACGAATCATCGCTTTTCGCTCGCCGTTGCCGATTCCGCCAGACAAACGAGACGAAGCCGAGACTCCGGTCTTGGCTCCGGCGGCATTAGGCCGTCCCTGGCCGTCATCTCCTTTTACTTCAAGGCCGGTTATAATAGGGAAGTCCAGATCCTGTCCCGGCTCAACTGGTGCAAATGCAACCCCGCTCTTATCGAGATAAAAAAACTGTTTACGGCCAGAAGCCTCTGGAGCAATCAGGGCCTCTGCGACATACTCCTTAATAGAGATCACCAGCACACCAGGCCAGTCACGTTTGACCACAGCCTCCGACACCCATGGATGCGCCTTGAGAATTGCCTCAATATGTGTCGGCCTCAGGGTCAGCAGGCTGGTCTGATACCTGACCCCGGCAAGTTCACGAATCAACGTGGGAGTAGTCTTCCGACAACCGGTGATTGTAATCTCCCGTATCTTAAAAAATGGCATATCAGATACAGCATTCACAAGCGGACCATACGCCACAAAGGCCACAAACACTATGCACGCCAGAAGACAGAGTGGAGCCACAAGGCTCCTGACCTTGCTTTTTGCCACTACAGGAGATCGTTGCAATTCTTTACGTTTAGCAGCCCGTTGAAACCTGTCCCGTATCCTGCTAACCAATCCGCTACGCTTCTGAGCCTGAGCAGCGGATTTTGAAGTAAACACCGGCTGCCCCCTGCGACCAGAAGCAGCGTCAGAGCGAACAGCTCTCTTATTTTTATTATGCAAACGAAAAAAAGAACCGATCTTTTTAATAAAGTTCAACATGCTCCCCAAACCATTTAGAGAAAATGAACTTCCGGTTCAAGAACAATGCCGCTATCTGCCTGAACCTTTACCCGCACCTTTTCCATAAGCTCCAAGACATTGGCAGCGGTTGCCCCGCCACTATTAACCAGAAAATTAGCATGAACAGGTGACACCATGGCGCCGCCAACCCTGAGACCCTTCAAACCACTGGCCTCAATAAGACGCCCGGCTGCATCCCCTTGCGGATTCTTGAAAAATGATCCGGCATTGGGCACGCCCTTGGGTTGCTTGGTCTGGCGTTTTTGATGATACGACTGGCAGAGACTGCGGATCTGTTCCTGATCCGCCATCGCACCTTGCAGCTCCACCCCAATCAACACCCGCGTCGCTTCTGTATCTTCCTCGACATGTTTATGATCATGCCAGATCCGATACCCAAATTTCAGTTCTGAGCGGGGCAGAGTGCGAACTTGCCCCGATGGGGTGACCACGGTCACCGAAACAATCACATCCGCCAGTTCACGACCCCAGGCCCCGGCATTCATGATGACGGCACCACCAATCGTTCCGGGAATTCCAGTCATAAATTCCAGGCCGGAGAGGCCCTGATCGACGAACCAGCCGCCAAGACGGGCCAGGCTGCAGGCTGCTCCCGCCTGAATAACCACCCCTGCACTCTTGGCCGCATCTCCACGAACGATAGCACCAAACCCTTTACCAAGAAGGAGGATAACCCCGTCAAACCCGGCATCACTCACCAGCAGGTTGGTTCCTCTGCCGATAATACGCCATTGAATCTTGTGCTCCCCCAAAAAGAGAAGCAACCGCTGCAATTCCGCCTGTTCCTGAACTACAATCAGGGCCGTAGCCGGACCACCTATAGCAAACGAGGTATAATCACACAAAGGGCAATCCCAAAGCACAGGGCTGCTTGCCAGGGACGCCAGGGCCTGTTTCAATACGGCATCCATACCCCGCCTTATGACCGTTTCATGACTTCTGTTTCCTGAGCAGGTCAAGCAGCTCCTCACCGGCCCGCACAATATTGCCAGCGCCAAGGGTCAATACGAGATCATCATCAACCAGCAGGGGTAACAGCTCTTCCGCCAGCCCTTCCACGGTCGGGATAAAATGGATGTGACGCTGACCATGTCGCTTGATATCCACCGATAGATTCTCACTGCTCACGCCCGGAATCGGTGTTTCACTGGCGGCATAGATATCGGTCATCACCAAAAAATCCGCTTGATGAAATGCTGTCTGAAACTCTTTATACAAAGCCTCGGTCCGGGTATAGCGATGGGGCTGAAACAGGACCACCAGCCGTTTGTCAGGCCAGGCCTCCTTGAGGGCCGCCAGGGTTGCCCTGATCTCAGTGGGATGATGACCATAATCATCCATGATCGTGATTCCCCGCGCTTCCCCTTTCAACTGCATGCGCCGCTGCACTCCCCCAAAACTGCCAAGGGCCCCGGCAATCACCGCAAAAGGGATCTCCAGCTCAAGCCCTACACACACCACGGCCAGCGCGTTATAAACATTATGACGACCGGGCAGAGAAAGATGGATTTCACCCAGTTGCGCGTCACCTTTCCTGACCATGAAATGGGTCCTGCCCCCGGCCGCTTCCAACTGTTCCGCATGGACATCCGCCTGAGCCGTAAGGCCATAGGTGATCATTCTTTTCCTGATTCCAGGCAGGAGATCGGCAATATTGGCATCATCCAGACAAAGAATCACGGCGCCATAAAAGGGGATCTTGTCAATAAACTCCATGAACACCGATTTAATATGCTCAATATCACGATAATAATCAAGATGTTCCAGGTCAATATTGGTGACCACCTCAAGTACAGGCGAAAGCTTCAGAAACGAGCCATCACTTTCATCAGCCTCCGCCACCAGAAACTCGCCTTCTCCGAGCTTGGCATTGCCTCCCAGACTGTCAACCTTGCCCCCGACCACAATGGTGGGATCAAGTCCGGCCTGGGTCATCATCCAACTAACCATAGAGGTGGTGGAGGTCTTCCCATGACTGCCGGCAATGGCAATGCCGAATTTCTTCAGCCGCATCAACTCGGCCAGCATCTCCGCCCGCTGGATCACCGGGATACTCGCTTCATGGGCAGCCACCACCTCCGGGTTGGTTTCGGCAATGGCCGATGAGGTCACCACCACATCGGCGCCGCTTACCCACTGTCCTTGATGGCCGGCATAAATCACCCCGCCCAGAGCCGCCAGATTGGCCGTGATTGCCGAAGTGTACAGATCAGACCCCGACACCTTGTACCCCAAATTCAGCAGGAGTTCGGCAATACCACTCATGCCGATACCACCAATACCAACAAAGTGGATATGTTTGGTTTTTTTATACATGATCTATTATCACTGTTTCAGCCTTGCCATTTCATTACTTCCAAACAACTATCAACGATTCTTTCCGTGGCATCAGGACGGCCTTTAGCCCGTATGGCCTCGGCCATCTCTTGCAATCGACCTGGATTGCCGACAAGCTCCGCCAGGGTCTCAGCCAGTTTCTTGGCTGTCAGTTCCCGCTCCACCAAAACCACGGCCCCACCACTTTCGGCATAATAACAAGCATTTTTATATTGATGATCATCGGCGGCAAAGGGGTAAGGGATCAATACCGCCGGTTTTCCAAGCACCGCCAACTCGGCAAGGGTTGTGGCTCCCGCCCTGGAAAGAATTAAATCACTCCTGGCATAGACCTCAGCCATATCCGTAAAAAAAGCGGCCACTGTGGCCTTGATTCCGGCCTGTTTATAAACTGATTTCACCCATTCCGCATCCGCCGGGCCGGTCTGGTGAATAATCTGGAGCCCTGCCGACAATAACCTGCCATGCTTGGTCAGGGCATCCACCACCAGTTCGTTGACCCGGTGCGCCCCCAAACTGCCCCCCAGAATCAGAATTGTTAGCTCTTTACCAATTTTTACGGATGGCTGTTCAGCCAGTTCCAGGATCTGGCGACGCACAGGATTACCGGTCAGCACCGTCTTTCCTGCCGGGAAAAAGACCTCACTGCCTGGCAGCGAAAGACAGATCCTGGTGGCCAGGGCCCCTAATTTCCTATTGGCAAGACCGGGCACGGAATTCTGTTCATGAATCACTGTTGGCCGCCCCAGTATCCTGGCCGCAGCCACTACCGGCCCGGTCACATATCCGCCAACCCCCACCACCAGATGCGGACGGAAACGGAGGATATGCCAGAGGGCCTCGATAAAGGCAACCGGGAGCAGAATAAGGGCCTGAACAAGCTTCAACAACCCCTTTCCCTTTATCCCCTGACAATGAATGGCCCTGGCACTGAACCCATAGTGAGCGAGGCTGGTTGTATCCATCTTCCGGTGCGTCCCCACAAAAAGAACCTGGGTTCCAGGAAGACGCCGGCACAGGGCCTCGGCAGTGGCAATGGCCGGGAAGAGATGCCCGCCGGTACCACCGCCGGTAAGTAACAGACGTATGGGCTCCCGACCCTGCACCATCAGACGCTACCAGCCTTGCATCCGACTGGTTCGGACTGGCCAATCACCTTGTGCACCGCATCGGCAAAGACCTTGCCCCGATGGCCATAATTCTCAAACATATCAAAACTGGCGCAGGCCGGAGAAAGCAGCACCGTATCCCCCGCTTTGGCAATGGCTGCCGCCAGCATGACCGCTTCTTCCATTGACGCAGCCTTCTTTATCTCCGTTACACCAGCCAGGGCCTGGGCAATCAGCTCTGCAGCCTCACCAATCAGGATCAAACAGCGCACCTTCCTGCCGACACTCTCTCGCAGCAGGGTATAATCATCGCCCTTATCCCGGCCCCCGGCAATAAGGATCACGTTGCCGCTAAAATTTTCCAGGGCGCTGAGAACGGCTCCGGTATTGGTGGCCTTGGAATCATCATAATAGAAGACCCCGGCGCTCTCCCCTACCAGGGCCATCCGATGCGCCGCCACCTGAAAGGCAGTCAGACCTTGCGCTATCGCCTCCGGCGGGCAACCAAGGGTGCGCGCGGCAAGGATGGCAGCGGCGCTGTTCAATCCTCCGGTCGCAGTAGCAAGCATCGATCCTGCAAGATCATACCGTTCTTGTTTCCCCTGCCACTGCAGATGAATGCAATGGCCATCAACCTGCGCCTGACAATCACTGTCATGGCCGAAAAGCAGCAGTTGCTGCCCCCCGTCAAGTCCTGCCGATAGCTCTCGACACAACATGTCATTACCGTTCACAATCGCAGTATCCTTCGGCCCCTGCCCGGAAAAGATCTTCATCTTGGCCGCGGCATAGCCGGCCAGAGTACCGTGTCGATCCAGATGATCCGGGGTCACATTGAGCAGGATCGCCACATCGGCCTTAAAGGCCCCTGGAGACTCTAGTTGAAAACTCGAAAGCTCCAGAACCAGCACATCAACATCATCAGGATCGTTCAGGTAATCAAAGAGCGACGTACCTATATTGCCACCAACAAAGACCTTTTTCCCTGCTCGTTGCAGCAGCTCGCCAATCAGGGCCGTCACTGTGGTCTTGCCATTGGTACCGGTGATCGCCACCACGGGATTATGCAGCAGTGGTGCGGCCATGGCCAATTCACCCAGCACCGGAATTCCAAGGTCTCGAAGCTGCTCCAGAATCTCCAGATCCTGCCTGATCCCGGGGCTGACCAGGATTTGGTCAGCCTGCCTGAGAAAGGTCAGGGTATGGCCGCCACATTCGTACTCCACTCCATGATCAGCCAGAAAAGCCAGATCTGCGGCTGGCAAAGTCTGAACACTCCTGGCATCAGAAAGCGACACCTCCACCCCTTGCGCCACCAGATACCGAACCGCCGCCCGGCCGGATACCCCCAGTCCCATCACCGCGACATGAGTGTCGATTATCTTTTCATCTTGCATGTTCATCAGCGCAGTTTCAAGGTGGCAATGGCAAAAAGGCCAAGGATGATGGACACGATCCAGAACCTGACCACCACCTTTGATTCATGCCAGCCTTTTTTCTCAAAATGATGATGAAAAGGGGCCATGAGAAAGATCCGCTTACCTTTGGTCATCTTGAAATACCCCACCTGCATGATGACTGATAATGCCTCCATGACAAAGATCCCGCCAACAATGGCCAGCAGGATCTCCTGTTTGATAATAATGGCAATCGAGCCCAAGGCCCCGCCCAGGGCCAGGGATCCGACGTCACCCATGAAGATCTGGGCCGGATAGGCGTTAAACCACAGAAAACCAAGACAGGCACCAACCATGGCCCCGCAGAAGATCGCCAGCTCACCTGCCCCGGGCACAAAGGGAATTTGCAGATAATCTGCCAGCACAGTATGGCCGGCCAGATAGGAAAAAATCAGATAGACGGACCCAGAGATAACTGTTGGACCTGTGGCCAGGCCATCCAAACCATCTGTGAGATTCACCGCATTGGAGGATCCAACAATCACCAGTACCGCAAAGACAAGATAGAACCAGCCAAGATCCGGATGAATATTCTTAAAAAAAGGTACACTCAACTGCCCGTCAAATCCTGGATGCAGAAGGACAAAGAGTCCAACAACCAAGGCGCCGCCAATCTGCAGGATCAATTTTCCACGGGCACTCAGCCCTTTACTGTTTTTTTTGCGCACCTTTCTCAGATCATCAATTCCACCAATCATGCCAAAAAAGAGGGTCACAAAGAGCAGCAGCCAGACAAGCGAACTATCCAGCCTGGCCCAAAGCAGCGTAGCACAGGTAATGACAGCAAGGATCAGTACCCCGCCCATGGTCGGCACTCCCTGCTTGGCCAGATGGGTTTCCGGCCCATCATCCCGCACCACCTGTCCTATCTGAAAACGTCGCAAGGCCCTGATAAACAACGGCCCCAGCACAATCATCAGGAGAAAGGCTGTCATCGCCCCGCCGATAGAGCGCACGGTAATATAGCGGAATACGTTAAACCCGCCGATAGTCGCATGCAATGGATAGAGGAGATGGTAGAGCATAACTGTCTGTAAATGTTAAATTAAAAGAGGAGCCCTTGAATTCTTCAAGGAACCATTAACTGCTCAACCACGACTTCAAGACGCATACCCCTTGAACCTTTGACCAGTAACCAATCGCCAGCCTGCACCTGACCCGCAGCCAACAGCCCTTCAATCCAGGCTGCCATATCTTTCTTCTCCTGAAAAATTCTGATCCGCTGGTTATCCATACCTGCCATCCTGGCCCCCGTGGCAGTTTCATCAGCGAAATCCCCAACGAGTGCCAGATAATCAACCCCCTGATCCGCCGCATACTGCCCCACTTCCCGGTGCGCGCCGGCACTTGTCGGCCCCAGCTCCAGCATATCTCCCAGAATCGCCACCCGTCTGCCGCCATCCTGCCGGCCAAGGGTCGCAAGCCCTGCCCGCATGGAGGCCGGATTGGCATTATAGGTATCGTTTAAAATATGCAAGCCGCCCTTTCCGGTAACAATCTGCATCCGTTTATCAGCAGGCTGAAAGGCAGCAAGACCTGCGGCAATCTCACTGATGCCGATCCCAGCGGCACAGGCAATGGCGGCGGCGGCCACTGCATTGGAGATATTATGCACGCCTGGCACCTGCAAGGTCACCGGAATGGTCTCGCCGGCAGCATGGAGGACAAAACTCTGGGCAAAGTTCCCAGCTTTCTGGACGTCAGAGGCAAAAACCTGAGGCGCGTAGCGCATACCGGCTTCATCTGCGGCGTATGAAATCTTTTGTTGCTGATACCTCTCAGCACAGGCCCGCACAAGGGGATCATCCAGATTAATCACCAGCGTAGTAGCGGCGCCACTGCCGGCAAACAACTCTTCTTTGGCTCGGGCAACCCCTTCCAGAGAATGCAGTCCTTCCAAATGCGCGGCATGGACATTGACAATACAGGCAATATCAGGATCAGCAATCTCAGCCAGCCTGGCGATCTCACCGGGCCGGTTCATCCCCATCTCCAGGATGGCGGCCTTCTGGCCTGGGCCAAGAGGTAAAAGAGAAAGAGGTAACCCGATAAGGTTATTAAAATTACCTCGGGTCTTCAATACCTGATCAGGCGGCGCATCCTCACGCGATAGCCAATGCTGCTCAAAAATCGCCGAGGTCATCTCCTTGACCGTGGTCTTGCCACAACTCCCGGTAATCCCCACCACCAACGGTCGGCTGACCGTCTTCATCACCTGCCGCCGGTACGCGGCCAGATCGCCAAGGGCCCGCAAGGTGTCATCCACCAACAGACAGGGAATGGCGGGAAGTGCCTTCTGCGGTGTATCCTTGCAGACGACAAGACAACCTGCACCGGCCGCCGCCACCTGTTCCAGAAAATCATGACCGTCAAAACGCTCGCCGGCAAGGGCCACAAAGATATCGCCAGCCGCCACCTTCCGGCTATCCGTGACCACTGCCCCAAGCCCTACTGCTCCGCACGAATCACAGGTCAACATACCCTTGGTCGCCAGTTTGAGATCCTCAAGCTTCCAGGCGGTCAGCGCCTTTTTTACCTCAAGGGTATCATCAAAAAAACGCTTTCCATCCTGACTAAGCTGATACAACTCATGCCCTTTGCCGGCAATGAGCACGATATCCTCTGCTGTCGCCGCACCAATGGCCGTAGCGATAGCCTGGGCACGGCTATAGATTACCAGAAATCCCTTCTCGTTTGCTACTGAGGTCCAAAGCCAGGAAGGGGATCGCTCGCCGTTACCGCTCAAACGGATACCGGACACTATCTGGGCGACTATTTCCTGGGGCGATTCACCACGCGGGTTATCATCAGTAACAAGCACCACATCACAGCGCTGACCGGCAATCTCACCCATAATCGCCCGTTTTCCTTTGTCCCGGTCACCGCCGCAGCCAAGGACACAGATCAATCTCCGATGCGGAAGCCGGGACAGGGTCTCCAGTACCTTTTCCAAGGCGTCCGGGGTATGGGCATAATCAACAAAAACCGCGGGCCGAAGATGCGCCTGCTGCTCTGCCGGCAGCACCCGCTGCATACGACCAGGGGCCCCGGACGCATGGGCCAGCATGGAGGACAAAGCCTTGGCCTGAATGCCCAGGGCCAGTCCCAGCCCCATCACGGTCTGCAAGTTTGCCACATTGAAGTCACCCACCAGAGGGGTTGCAACCTGCACCTCATCGGCGAGAACATGCAGGGTCATAACAGTGGAATTCAAATCTAACTGGATCGTCAAAGGATAGATATCACAGTCACCGCTCCCGCCAGTCGCTCCTGCGCCGTCCCTGGCTCCCGCGGCATTAGGCCGTTGGCCGTCACCGCTCCCACCACACTGCAAGACCTGCGCACCCTGAGCTTCACACAGCTCAACCAATCGTCGCGTCCTTTTCTCTTCTTCAGGGTCATAACAGACGGAACGGGTAATAACCGCCTTGCCGTCTTTTTTCAGATGATCACGAAACAGGAGGGCTTTGGCCGCGAAATAATCATCCATGTCCTGATGATAATCCAGATGATCACGAGAGAGATTCGTAAAGGCAACCACATCAAACTGCAGATCACCCAGGCGACGCTGAACCAGGGCATGCGAAGAAACTTCCATGATCACATGGGGCACACCCGCGTCTGCCATCTGCCGGAGGAGGGCCTGAAGCAATAACGGCTCAGGAGTTGTAAAAGGGGCGGGAATTGTAATATCCTGCCCCTTGGCATCTCGATAACGATAATTGACCGTGCCGATGACCCCAACCGACAGTCCGAGCTGCTTCAAGCAGCTCTCAAGGAGGTAGCTGACAGTGGTCTTGCCATTGGTGCCAGTGACACCAATCATGGTCAAGCCCTGTGCTGGATGTCCATACAGATTAGCCGCGATCTGCGCATAGGCCAGATGGCTGTCCGCAACCACAATCACACACTGGCCACATCCCGCAAACTGTTCTGCTGTCACCCTGCCTTCTTCCACCACCAATGCCGCACAGCCGCTGGCCATCACCTGTTCCAGATAGGCATGACCATCTGTTCTGCTACCGGCCAGGGCCACAAAAAGAGAACCAACCTGAACTTTTCGCGAATCAGCCGTCACCCCAGAGACCGTTATTCCGGCGGGCAGTTTTGTACCCAAAACAGAATACGCCATCGAGCCCAAAAGTGCCTGCAGAGAATATTCTCCGCTGCCACTCTCTTTGGAAAACTGCCTTTCAGGTTTTACACAATTCATTGAGAATGGTTGAGAGATGGAAGTTGAATGATAAAACCGTAATCAATGGCCCAAAAAACTATCTGTTTTTTACTTTTTACTTTCAGCTTTATTCTTTATTTTCCCATCACTTACTGTCTGACTTTTGGCAGGCGCTGTCTTATCAGCTTTTTCATCTTTTTTCAAAGTGAGCAGACACTCTTTCACTCCATACAAGGGTATTCCTGCTGACGGGCTCTGCGCCACAACCCGTCCAGTTCCTTGAATCCGGATCTTGACTTTTTTGTCCTGCAACAACCGCAAGGCCCGCCGCAAACTCATACCACCAAGATCAGGCATGAGAGGATGATGCGATTCAAGCACAGTCTCGAGGCCGGCCAAGGCTTTTTTCTTTTGCTCCTGCTGGTAATTGCTCCCTTTTCTCTCAGACATACTCATCATATCCGAAAGATTTTTATGCACCTGCTGCAGGGCCACCATCGACGGCAAAATCTTGCCGGCTGGTCCAGCCAGGTCCCACACATCTTTGGCAGAGGCAAGGGATGGTTCAAGATACGGCTGACGCACGATCACCATAAGAATCAGTTCCGGTTTTTCTGCCGGCAACAGAGCAAACATCATTCTGTTCCTGACATATTCGCCGTCCTTGCCGTCCCCAGCAGCGGACTGACCTGCGGTCGTTCCAGCCTCAACCGGCTGAAAAGAGAACTCACGGGTATCAACAAAAACAGAATCAAGCACCCCTTTATGCCCTCTGGCCTTGAATAATCTCCAGATTTCTGCTGATGCAGGATGCGATGCCTGCGTGCGCCCCGCAGGAAGCGCTGCTGAGATGGGCGTTTCACCTATTACCGACAACCTGAAAGGATACTCATGCTCACCATTCCGCTCCAAAACACGATCAAGAACATGCGGCAAGACCTGATGACTGCCATTTAAGAGATAATTCATACCAAGAAGTATCTGTATTGGCGTCGCCTCAACCGGCATAGTTCCTGTTGCCTTTTCCGGCGCCACAGCTTTTTTTCCAATCCCGACAAAATTGCCTTTGCCATTTGTCGTTCCCGCACTGTCTTTGGCGCCCGCGACACTCAGAGTTTCGCTTCCAGCTCGCTGACCTGGTCGTCCATGGTCTGCCTGTACCGAGAAGTCCAGATCCGGCACCGCACTCAAGCCCAACCGCTCCCACAAACGAAGCTCACTGCCGGCATCAACGGTTCCTGCCGCAATGCTCCATGGATAACCCTGTTCATATCTATCCCAATCGGCCTGAAGCAGGGCCGCATCCTGAAAGAAGCCCCGTATTTCCTGAGGGATAACCACCGGCTCAAGCAGGATATTGGCAAGAAGTTTCTTCTTGTATTGATAGAATATATTTGGATCAAAAGAGGGGAAATTGGCATTGGCGACAATGGCACCGGTTTCTGTCTCCATGAGAATGGCGGCAATCTCCACCCCCTCATGCCCTCCCCCGATCGATGTCACAAATTTTTCAAGAAAATCCTGTATTTTCAAGTCGATGGTCAAAGCAAGATGCTGACCACTGATGCCCGTCCGAGAATGTCCAGCCAAATCAATATGAGGGAACTCATCCTGACTGATACTGGCCTGACTAAGGAGGCGATTATAATAATGTTCCGCCCCGGCTAATCCCATATTCTGATCGGCAAAACCAATCACATGGGCCGCAACGCCCTTGTACGGATAATAGCGGACCTGCTCCCTGTCCAAAAAGATACCAGAAAGATGAAGATCCGTTATGGCCTTTTCTTCTTCCAAACTGATATTTTTTGCCAGCCAGATCCGCTGCGCATCCTTTTCCAAACGCCCCAGCAACTCTTGTTCACGCATCCCCAAAACAGTGGCAAGCTGCTCGGCGCTCCCGTGAATATCTTCCAGCTCCCTGGGTCTTACATAGACAGAAACCCGGTCAAGAGACAGGGCCATCTCCTTGAAATTCCTGTCATAAATTATCCCACGCTCATTCTTTTTTCTTTCTGTCGCCTTTGCCTGCCCAAAAAACACCTTACGAGCAAGCCCTGTGATCTCCTGTTTATACAGAACACCGCCCACAACTCCGACGACAACCACCAGGGCCACACACAAAACCGCCAGCCTACTTCGTCCGCTCTTCTTTGCCTTCCGACGCGACTGTATGACCATCTTAACCCTGACTCAGCCGCTGCTAACAAACAGCTAATAAATAATTGATAGTCCTAGAAACGAGTGACCTGCCCTTTTTCAGGGACATACAGGGCAAGCTGCTTCGCCGCCATTGTGTTGAGAGACCCAGGAGAATAAAGACGGGCCCGCTCAGCCCTGAGTTTGATATTTTCATCCATAAGGCCATAACGACCTTCCTCGGCAGCCAGAATTGTTCTGGCGTTCCGCTCCGCAGAGGAAGAGAGCCAGAAATTAACCAGAAACAACAAAGGGAAAAAAAGAAACAAGACCTTTCCTACAGCTATCCACAATACTTTGGGGCCAATCAGACCGAGGACTTTTTGACATACCTGTCGACGCATCGAGGATGAAATCATGGGACGACAATATGCTGGGGTAGAGTGGTTGATCAACATGATACGCTCCTGTGTTTGTTTCTTGATACAGCCCCTGATACAATAAGATTCAAACTGTCACTTCCTGACCGCTACTCTCAATCGTGCACTGCGCGACCTGTAATTTGCTGCAATCTCAGCAGGTGTCGGCATTACAGGTTTGGGAGTAAGGATCTCCATATTTTCCTGTTCCCTGAACTTTCGTTTCACCATCCGGTCTTCCAAAGAATGAAACGAAATCACACAAAACCTGGCCCCGGATCGAAGCAGTGGCGGCACATCCTCAAGGATTCGGGCCAGATTTTCCAACTCACTATTCACCGCGATACGCAGGGCCTGAAAAACCTTGGTCGCCACATGAATATTCTCTGGATGAAAACGTCTGGGGATGGCCCGGGCCACAACAGCAGCCAGTTGCCCAGAGGTTACGATCTTTTCAGGAAAACGGGATCGCACGATCTCACGGGCTATCGGCCTGGCCTGTTTTTCATCTCCATAATAAAAGAAAATGTCTGCCAGCTCTTTCTCGGTACACGAGGCAAGGAGCGATGCGGCCGTCACTTCGCGCCTGGTATCCATCCGCATATCAAGGGGCTCATCCCGCTGAAAGCTGAAGCCGCGGCCACCTAAATCCAGTTGCAGCGAGGAAAGACCGATATCAATGAGCACGCCATCCACCTGTTCCACTCCCAGCTCGGCGAGTCCATCGGCAATCTCGGCAAAATTACGTCTGACAATAGTCAAACGATCAGCAAAAGACTGTAACCTGACCCGACTCCTGGCAATGGCCGTCTCATCCCACTCAAAGGCAATGACCCGACCATCCGGCGCGGAGTGGCGCAAAATCGCCTCGGTATGCCCGCCAAGACCTAAAGTGCCATCCACATACACTCCCCCTGAGCGGGGAGCAAGATAAGTAAGAATTTCTTCGGGCAGTACCGAACAATGAATTGGCGTTTCCGACCAATCAGAATCCATCAGAAAATCCCCAACCTGGCCAGACTCTCCTTGTAATCCCCAAAATTGTCACGGGTGGCCTGATTCTCCAGCTCCCAGGCGCCCTTGTCCCAGATCTCGACATAATCAAGCATTCCAGCCAAGACTACATCCTGAACAATGCCGGCCTCACTGCGCAGCGATGGCGGCAACAACACTCGTCCCTGTTTGTCAGGAAGGCAGGGAGTAACCCCAGAGACCACCAGACGGATAAAATTAGTCAGGCCGGGCTGTTCACGGCCATTAGTCAACAGCTTGTTTTCCAGGATCTCCCACTGCGAGACCGGAAAGGCGCGCAGATGGGCGCCCCAATTGGTCACCATCAGCTCCTCGGACTCATACTGCGCAAGGACATCCCGAAATCGGCTGGGGATATTCAACCGTCCTTTGATATCGAGCGCGTGTTCCGACCTGCCGCGAAATCTGCTGGTTGTTAAATTGCTGTTTTCCATGGCCTCCCGCCACCCTCTCCCACCACGTTCCCTTCTTCACCACTTTACACCACTATTTACCCTTTTATAGCAGGAGGAGACCACTTGTCAAGATTTTTCCCAATTTTGTAAAAAACAACTTCCTTCACACATTTAAAGACAAAATACTACAGAATGTACAGCAGCGAAACAAAATACGCAACAGAAGACACAACAGAAACATCATTCACAAAATAGCAAAAGGATGGCCTGTCGTGAAGAAAGACCATCCTCCTGAAATAATGAATTAAATCTTGCAGACACTCTTTACTCAACAGGTAAGAAAAAAAGAAAAAAGAGGGGGGAGGAAAAAGGGAAATATTTTTTGATATTTTAACGAATAAGACTCTGCACCGAATTCTTCCTATCCCTTGATCAGAATTCAAAAAAGAGCACTCAACACTTTGTTTTTTGGGTAACCTGTGTGTATTATTTCATATAGTTGTCACTTGTGGTAGATTGAGTTACTTTGGACCTACCACAACTTGTTTCTCAAACTGACCACAATGAGTTGTCTTTACAACTTGAATCCAGAATTATTTGCCAAGCTATTATGAGTAACGAACAACCGTATATTGTATGGACGGAGGAGTTAAAGACTGATTTCCCCACCATTGACATTCAACATAAAAAAATAATCGACATTGCAAACAACTTACATTCGAGCCTTGGAAGTGACAATCTTCAGGAATTGATCAAAACCCACTTAAGCCAATTAAAG
Organism: uncultured Desulfobulbaceae bacterium; assembly: GCA_903891045.1. Taxonomy (GTDB): domain Bacteria; phylum Desulfobacterota; class Desulfobulbia; order Desulfobulbales; family Desulfocapsaceae; genus UBA2270. The sequence goes on from CAITDH010000006.1 coordinate 23,920, forward strand.
ATCTACAGCGCCGTACATTTCAGGTTTGAAGAGAAAATCCTTCAAAATCACAATTATTTTTTACTTAACGAACATGAATGTTTGCATGATGCTTTTGTAGGAGAACTTATCAAGTTAGAAGAAAGATTTTCTGAGTTGGAAAACAAATTCCCGAGAATACTCACCTACAAAGAAATCGAGTCTTTTTCTTGGGAAATATTAAATTTTGTCTCAAAGTGGTGGTTGCATCATATTTTAGTAGAAGATAAAAAATACTTGGATTTCTTACAAAAAATTGCGGACACATATGACAGTGGCAACTAAAATAGTTAGTAATATAAGCAGGACATGAAGTTGAGGATCCTTCTGATTACAGTCAAATCTATCCTGCGACAAAAAACCACCTCACAACTGTCTCCATACCAACTGCACAAGAATTGGCTGCGTTTTGCAAATGGACAAGAGGATGCCATCGCTCGAAACTTTTAGTAAGGTAAGGTCATCACGTTTATATCATGAGGTATTTTCTTGAAAGACACAAACAAACCATTGAGCATGACCACTGCTGCCGGACCTGACCCCGTGAGTGCCACGCCCCAGAGCTCCGGGGGACAGCCCCTCACAAACCGCCGTGTTCTCTTCCTTCGTCTTGCCCTGGTGACGGCGGGCTATTTCGCGGCCTCGCACGCCGGCCAGTTGCTGGTCCTCGATCCCCTCCACGCCTCGCCGATATGGCCAGCGGCCGGAATCTCGCTGGCTTCCTTGCTGATATGGGGATCCAGACTGTGGCCCGGGGTGTGGCTCGGGGCCTTCCTCTTCAATTTTTTAGTGCATCCATCCGTTGCTGCCATTTTTCTGGCCGCAGCCGTGGCCAGCGGATCAACTCTGGCTGCCCTGCTGGGGGCGCGGCTGACCCGGCGGCTTTTCACTCCCGCCCTCCCCTTGGGAAAAGGGTCTGACATCTGGCGCTTTCTGCTTCTAGCCGGGCCGTTGCCCTGTCTCATTTCTGCCTCCGTGGGCGTGGCTTCCTACTACCTTGTCGGCTGGATGAGCGCGGACGACATCGTCAGCCAGTGGCTCATGTGGTGGACGGGCGACAGTCTCGGCGTCGTGCTCTTTTCTCCGATGCTGCTCTCCCTCTGCTATGGGAACCAAAGGTTATGGCCCCGTTGCCGGGTGCGGATCGCCTTGCAGCTCTTCATCACCGCCATGCTCTTAGCCGCAGGCCATTACGGCCTGGATCGCCTGGAGGAGATGCAGGCCCTGGCCGCAGCCACCAACAAGATGGATGCGGCCAATGAGCTTGGCTTCCACCACCTGTCGAACCCGACGCGCGGCCTGGCGTGCATCGAACGCTTCTTTGCCGCCAGCGAGGAGGTGACCAGGCAGGAATTTGCCACCTTCACCGCCAATATCATCCATCGTTCGACCATCCTGGCCGTGGACTGGGCGCCGCGTGTGGCGTCAAGCGAACGCCCGGCCTTCGAGGCCGCCAGGCAACAGGAGGAAGGGCACGACTATAACATCTTAGAAGTCAATTCCAGCGAGCAAACGGTCAGGGCCGGAGAACGCCCGGAGTACTTCCCCATCCTCTTCAGCGCCTCGCGGGCCTCTCTCCGGCCGGTGCCTGGCCTTGACCATGGCTTCCAGGAGGAGCGGCGGATAGCGATGGCCCAGGCTCGCGACACCGGCACCATGGTCGCCACCCGGATCTTGCCCCAGCCACGCACTAACCAGGACTCAATCATCATCTTCATGCCGGTGCATAACCAGGGCCTTGCTGCCGCGGGTGCCACGGTGGAGGAGCGGCGGATGGCCCTGCGCGGCTTCATTGTTGGCCTGTATGAGGTGAAGGCCCTCTTTGCCGACCTGACCCAGGCAGCAGAGACCAGAGGACTGTTCTTCCGGGTCACGGACATCAGCCCTGGCGAACCGGCACAGGTACTGATGAGCACCCTGCCGGCAGCGGTCACCCCCGCCTGGCATCAAGAGACAACCTTTGCCGGTCGAACCTGGCGACTGGACCTGCAGCCGAAGACTGTTGTCTGGCAGGACGGGGGTAGTCTCCAGTCACGTCTCTACCTCGGTTTTTCAATGCTGGCCGCCTTGCTGGTCGCCTTCGCCGCCCTGGGAGCCGCCAGCAGCAATGCGCGGGTCACGGCCAGTGAGATTTTCACCCATGCCGTCCTCGACAGCCTCAGCGCCCATGTGGCGGTCCTTGATGCCGAGGGCCGCATCCTGACCACCAACCGGGCCTGGCGGGACTTCGCCCAAACCAATGACTGCGATTGGAAATTGGTGAGCGAGGGGAGCAATTATCTTGCGGTCTGCGACCAGGCGGCGCTGCAGGGGGATAAAGATGCAGCCAGTGTCGCCCAGGGAATCCGGGATATCCTGGACGGTCAGCAAGGCACCTGGTTTCATGAGTACCCCTGTCATTCCCCCAGCGAGCAACGCTGGTTCTACTGCACCCTCTCCCGGTTTGCCATCAACGATACCTGCCATGTGGTGCTGGCCCATGCCAACATCACTCCCATGCGCCAGGCGCAAACCGCCCTCCAGGAGAGCCAGGACCGCTACCGTCGGCTGGTCGAAAATCTGGGCAGCGAGTATTTCTTCTATCAGCACGATACGAGCGGCCGCATGCAGTACGCCAGCCCCTCAGTCCAGGAGATCCTGGGCTACCCCGCGGAGGCATTCCGGGGCCATTACTTGGAATACACCCTGGACAGTGAAGAGAATCAGGCCGTGGCAGCCAATACTGACCTTGTGCTACGAGGGCGCCAGAGCACCTACACGGTGCTGGCCCGCTGCCAGGACGGTAGTGGCCGATGGCTGGAGGTGACCGAATTCCCGGTCCGAGACACCGCGGGGCAGGTGATCGGAGTGGAGGGTATCGCCCATGACATCCATCAGCGGAGGCTGGATGAGGTCGCCCTGCGTCAGTTCACCGAAGAGCTGGAGACCAAGGTCGAGGAGCGGGCAGGCGCCTTGAAGACGGCCAATGACCTGATCGCCCGCCAGGAAGAGGAAGTGCGCGCCACCCTCGACAATCTGCTGGACTGCGTCATCACCATCAACGACCAGGGGATCGTCGAGTCCGCCAACAAGGCCGTGCAGAAGGTGCTGGGCTACACCCCGGAAGAACTCATTGGTTATAACGTCTCCAAAATCCCCGCCGAGCCCTACGGCAGCCACCATGACGAGTACATCGCCCGCTACCTGCGCAGCGGTGATCCGCACATCATCGGCATCGGCCGCGAGGTGGAAGGGCGGCACAGGGACGGACGACTGATCCCCCTGGAACTGTCGGTCAGTGAGTTCCAAAGCCACGGCCAGCGATTCTTCACCGGTGTTCTGCGCGATATCAGCGAGCGGAAACGGCTCATAGCCGATCTGACCGAGGCCCGAAAGTTAGCCGAACAGGCGAACCGTGCCAAGTCGATCTTCCTGGCCACCATGAGCCACGAGATCCGCACCCCTATGAACGGCGTCATCGGCATGGTGGAGGTGCTGGAGCAGAGTACCCTGAGCACCTCCCAGGTCGATATGGTGCATACCATCCGGGACTCGGCCATCAACCTGCTGGGGCTCATCGACGATATCCTCGACTTTTCCAAGGCCGAGGCCGGCTACCTGGAAATGGAGCAGGTACCGGTCGCCCTGGTGGAGCTGATCGAGGATCTCTGCCAGTCGCTGGTACCGATGATGGTCGCCAAGGGGATTCACTTTGATCTGTTTATCGCCCCGGCCGTCCCGGAGCTGGTCATCGGTGATGCCTTGCGGCTACGGCAAGTTTTCTATAACCTGCTGGGCAACGCCATCAAGTTTTCCGATCCCGCTCAGACCCATCAGCCGGGACGAATATCACTGCGGGTGGAGGTGGCGCAAGCCAGACCACTGCAGTTGCTCTTCCGGGTCAGCGATAACGGCATCGGCATGACGCCGGAGACCGTGGCCCAGCTCTTCACACCCTTCTCCCAGGGTGAGATGTCAACCACCCGCCGCTTTGGCGGCACCGGGCTGGGACTCACCATCTGCCATCGCATAATGACCATTATGGGGGGGGACATTGTAGTGGAAAGCCGACCGAACAAGGGCACAACCTTCTCCGTCACCCTGCCATTGACAGCCCCAGAAGAGCAGCCGCACCACTCATGGCCCGATCTTACCGGGGTTGATTGCCTGCTGGCGGACAGCCCCGATCTCGACAGGGCCGGTCTTTCCGTCTATCTTGAATATGCTGGGGCCCGGGTTGTCGCTACGGCAACTGTGTCTGCGGATTCCCCCCTGGTGGTGATCCTGGATGGCGGCAATGGGATGATTCCCAAGGAGACGCTGCTTGCCCCTTTTGTTGCCCTGCCGAATATTCGGGCCGTGCTGCTGCTTACCCGGGGAAGACGGCGGCGGGCCCGGCAGGAAATCAACGGGATGGTCACCCTGGACGGTGTTGCCATGCGACGGCAGAGCTTTGTGAATGCGGTGGCGCTGGCAGCCGGCCGGACCGTTGCCGAGCCTCTTCCCCAGAAACAGGCCAAGGAGATGACTCTCGGCCAAGGGGCCACGTTGCCCAGCATCGCCGAGGCCATGGCACAAGGTCGGCTCATCCTGGTGGCCGAAGACGACGAGATCAATCAGAAGGTCATTCTCCAGCAGCTCGCCCTACTCGGCCAGAGGGCGGAAGTGGCGGACAATGGGGCGGAAGCTCTGTACATGTGGCGAGAGGGGGATTACGCTCTCCTGCTCACCGACCTGCATATGCCGGAGATGGACGGCTATACGCTGGCGAAAACCATCCGCCGGGAAGAGAACGGCGGCCGACGGATGCCCATTCTGGCATTGACGGCCAATGCCTCGCAGGGTGAGGTGCATCACTCCATCGCCGCCGGAATGGATGAGTACTTGACCAAACCAATTCGTCTCCAGACCCTGCAGGCAGCCCTCAGTAAGTGGCTTCCCCCGACCCAGGAACCGTCTTTACCAGCGCCGCAGCCCGAGCCCTCAAGTGACAACAGCGAAACGATAGCAGTTGTCATGGATGTTACCGTATTGCAGGGGCTGGTGGGGGATGACCATGATACCGTGCGCGAATTCCTTGCCGACTACCTGGCCGCGGCCCAGCGTCTGGGCGCAGAACTCAGCACAGCCGCCGCTATTGGTGACGGTGAACAGGTCCAGGCCATCGCCCACAAGCTGAAGTCCTCGTCGCGAACCGTCGGGGCAGGAACCTTGGCCGATCTGTGTGCCTCCCTGGAAAAGGCTGGTCAAGCCAGGGATCGGGATAGAATCCACCAGGTTATGACAGACTTTACGGCCATGCTCGAGGCAGTGAAAACAGCATGCCGCACCTGGCTGACAAAACACGAAAAGGGAAAACGCCCATGAAGATCCTGATTATTGATGACGAACCCTTTGTCCTCAAGGTGCTGCACCGTCAACTCTCCAGTCTCACCGACGCGGAGGTGGTGCCCTGTGACAGCGCCCGCGCTGCCCTGGCCGAGCTGGCAGCCGATGCCGCCCAAATTTTTCTGATCTTCTGCGATCTGCAGATGCCGGAAATGGACGGCATCGAATTCGTGCGTCAGCTGGTGGCCATCCGCTATGACAAAGGGCTGGTTCTGATCAGCGGTGAGGACAACCGGACCCTGCAGACTGCCGAAAGACTGGCCCTGGCCCATAAGCTGCAATTCCTTGGCGCGATCCAAAAACCGGCAGCGCGGGAACAACTGCAACAGATGCTGGAGCGTGCCGCGAGCATCTGCGCCCCGGCGCCACCCCGCGCTGCCCACAAAAAGTATGGGACCGAGGATCTCCGGCAGGCGATTGCCGCCGGCCATCTGGAGAACTATTATCAACCCAAGGTGGAGCTCGCCACCGGCCACGTCGTAGGCGTCGAGACCCTGGTGCGCTGGCGCCATCCCGACGACGGGCTGATCTTTCCCGATCAATTCATCTCCCTGGCCGAAGAGCACGGTCTGATCGATGATCTGTCCAGAGTCGTGCTCACCGCCGCCCTGACTCAGACCCGCCACTGGCTGGATGCCGGCCTTGATCTGAAGGTGGCGGTGAATGCCTCCATGGACAACTTCAACGACGTCGAATTTCCTGATTTTATCGCCCGCACGGCAGAGAAGGTAGGGGTGCCCTTAACCAACCTCATCCTCGAGATCACCGAAAGCCGCTTGATGAAAGATCCTCTTTCCGCCCTCGACATCATCATCCGCCTGCGCCTCAAGCGGATCAAACTCTCTATCGACGATTTCGGCACCGGTCATTCCTCCCTGACCCAACTGCACGACCTGCCTTTTGATGAGCTCAAGGTGGATCGCAGCTTTGTGCACGGCGCTTGGCAGAATGACGCCATCAGGGCCATCTTTGAGGCCAGTCTCGGCATGGCACGGCAACTGGGAATGAAGACTGTCGCGGAGGGACCGGAAGATCGGGAGGATTGGGATTTCTTGAAGAAGTCTGGATGCGATCTGGCGCAGGGCTACTTCATCGCCAAACCGATGCCCGGCTCAGAGATGCTAGGGTGGATCTCGGCATGGGAAGCCCGCCGGCAAGAACTTGTATGACCAATAAGTTGAAAGCGGTGAGACTGGATACGCTCAAGGCTCCGATTACTTCTGCCCCGAAAGCTCACTGAAATCACACTGGGAGGGAAAGCTGTGCGCTGCATCGGGAAACGAACCCTGACGCACCTCCTCGGCATAGCGGGCCACATTTTCTTTGATCAGAGGAGAGAGACTGGTGTAGGTCTTGACAAAACTGGGGATAAATTTTTCAAACATCCCCAGAAGGTCATGGGTGACCAGCACCTGGCCATCACAATGGACACCGGCGCCGATGCCGATTGTGGGAATGGAAAGGGTTTCCGTTATAATCCTGGCCAGTTGATCAGGGATACACTCCAGTACCAGACCAAAGACCCCGGCATCCTGCAGACCCTTGGCCGCCTCGACCATCTTCCGGGCCGACTCCAGATCCCGACCCTGCACCTTGTAGCCGCCAAGCTGGGTGGCTGTTTGCGGCGTCAGTCCGATATGGCCCATCACCGAGATCCCGGCCGCGACCATGGCGGCCACCGTCGCGCATACCTCCAGCCCCCCTTCCAGTTTCACCGCATCACACCCCGCCTCTTTCAAAAACCGGCCGCCATTGATAATGGCATCGCGCGAACTGCTCTGGTACGAGCCAAAGGGCATGTCGCCAATGACAAAGGCGCCGGGCGCCCCCCGCCTGACCGCGGCCGCATGATGGATCATCTCATCCATGGTCACCGGCACCGTCGAATCATATCCAAGCACCACCATGCCGAGCGAGTCCCCCACCAGCAGGGCATCCACCCCGCAACCGGCAAGCAGGGCGGCCATGGAGGCATCGTAAGCGGTCAGCATGGCGATCTTCTCGCCGGCGGCCTTCAGGGCAATAAAATCAGCAACGGTCTTTCTTTTGGCCATGGATTATTCTCCAATATCAAAGAGTGAAGGCTGACAGATGTTCTGCTTTGGAATTTTCCGCTTAAAATGCTGGTAGGCCTTGATCGTGGCGACCCGTCCCCGTGAAGTCCTGGCCAGGAATCCGGACTGGATCAGGAAGGGTTCATACACATCTTCCAGGGTGCTTTTCTCTTCGCACACGACGATAGCCAGGGTCTCCAGACCAATAGGGCCGCCCTGAAAGGTATCGATGATGGTCAGGATAATCCGCCGATCCATCTCATCAAGGCCAAAGGGATCGACGTTCAGCAGATTCAGGGCCGCGTCCGCAACCCCGGCATCAATGACCGGGTGATTGCCGACCTCGGCAAAATCACGCACCCGGCGCAGCAACCGATTGGCGATCCTGGGGGTGCCGCGGGAGCGGCGTCCAAGCTCAAGGGCCCCACTGGCATCAATCCGCATCCCGAGAATCAGGGCCGACCGCTGAACAATAACGACCAGTTCCTCTGGGGCATACAATTCCAGACGGAGAATCACCCCGAAACGATCACGTAGCGGCGGGGTGAGCAGACCGGTGCGGGTGGTGGCCCCCACCAGGGTAAAACGGGGCAGATCCATGCGCACCGACCGGGCGCCAGGGCCTTGGCCAATAATCAGATCAAGCTGAAAATCCTCCATGGCCGGATAGAGAATCTCTTCCACCGCATGATTCAAACGGTGGATTTCATCGATAAAGAGGACATCCCCTTCCTGCAGGCTGGTGAGGATGGCGGCCAGGTCCCCCTGCCGCTCAATGACCGGGCCGGAGGTGACTTTGATCCCGGCATCCATCTCATTGGCAATGATATGAGAGAGGGTGGTTTTACCCAAGCCGGGAAAGCCGTGAAACAGGACATGGTCAAGGGGTTCGCCGCGCCCTTTGGCGGCGCGGATGAAGATATCCAGGCTCTTGCGCAGGGGCTCCTGCCCTATATAATCCACCAGCCTTTTGGGCCGCAAATCATACTCATACAAAGGCTCACGACTGACAGCCTTCGGGTTGACCAGCCGCTCTTCTACGCCTATTTCTTCCTCGATATTCATGCCAGTGTCCGCAAGGTTTCCCGAATAAGTTCTTCAACCGGCATACCGGCAAAAGGGGCATCCCCCACCCGCTTCTTGACCGCAGTCAGGGCCTGTCTGGCCACCGGGTCAGGGTAGCCAAGATTGACCAGCACCGACAGGGTATCGGCAACTGCGCCACCTGGGGCCAAAGACGAAACTGTTGTTTTCCCTGTTGCCACCTCACGCCCATCATTAGCGCCCTGGAGATGCCCCACCTTATCCTTCAACTCCACACAGAGCCGCTCGGCCGTCCGCTTCCCCACCCCCTGCAAGGTGGTGAGACGACTGATATCTTCACGAACGATAGCCTGACACAACTCATTCACCCGCATCCCGGACAGGATGGCAAGGCCGAGTTTGGGGCCAATACCGGAGACCGTCTTGAGGACAAGAAACAACTCTTTTTCGTCTGCCTCCAAAAAACCGTAGAGGACAATGGCGTCCTCCCGGACATGGGTATGGATATGGAGAAAGACCTGACTGTTTTTTTCAGGCAGACGGGCCACCCCGTCCGTGGAGAGAAAGACCTCATAGCCCACCCCGCTCACATCAATCACGGCCCGGTCCGGGCCTGTCATCAACACATTTCCTGTCAGGGTAGCAATCATGGTTTTTACAGGGAAGAAAAAGAATTAAAAAGAAAAGAAAGAAGAGAACCAGTTTTACAGATGATGGGCATGGCAGATGGCAACCGCCAGGGCGTCTGCGGCATCGGAGCTGGGCAAAGCTGAAAGGCCCAGCAGCACCCGGACCATATGCTGCACCTGTCCTTTTTCGGCCTGACCATACCCCACCACCGACCGTTTCACTTTTTTGGCGCTGTAGTCATGGACACCCAGGCCATTCTGCATGGCCGCAACCACCGCCGCCCCCCTGGCCTGGCCAAGCTTCAGGGCGGAACTGGCATTGCTGGCCATGAACACATCTTCCACCGCCGCGACCTCAGGCATGTGGAGCTGGATCACCTCATTGACCCCATCAAAGATCTCATTGAGACGATGGGCAAAGGGAAATTGCTGGGTCGTCTTCACCACCCCGCAGGCGACAAAACGGATCCTGCCGGCAACAACCTCGATAACGCCATACCCGGTAATCCGGGAACCAGGATCAATACCGAGGATACGGGTCATAAAAAAAGGCTGAAGACTTTCATCCAATTACTGCATCCACCGG
>CAITDH010000007.1 GCA_903891045.1 uncultured Desulfobulbaceae bacterium
TAAATTTTATGAATTTCTTTTCCTGGAACTTGATGCCCCGGTATTTGCGGACAAACCCTGTAGCCTCTTTTCCCAAACGTTCAAGTTCCGTCCTGTTGCCATGCAGTTGCACAATGGCCTTTACAAACAGTCCGATCTCGCCCATTGAATAGCAGGGCACTGCCAGGATCTCGTTGATGTCCATGCGTTGCCTGATCGGGACTACAATCCCCCTACCGGTCAGCACTTCAGGGATGTCCCCGATCCCTGGCATCACACAAGGGATACCGGCACCCATCATTTCAAGTAGGGCAATGGGGAGCCCTTCACTGGGCGAACAGTTCAGGCCAATGTCAAAAGCCTGCATTTTTTGGTAAACCTCTTCCATGGGAAGATTGCCCGTGATCAACACCTTACTTGAGAACTTTCCCGATCCGGTTGTACGGACCAAACGGTTCACCCTGTCCAAATATGCGGCACTGGCAGGGTTTGCCGCAGCCCCACCGATAATGAGCAGCCGGGCATTTAGGACATCAGGTAACAACGATAAAATTTTCACGGCATCCAGGATATTTTTATCGGCTGCCACACGTGTTACCATCCCGACCACAAAATTGCTTTCATCAAACCCAAATTCCTTTCGTAAAACGGTTTGATCAAGTGGAGAATCTGAAGGTCCAGTTTTTTGAGAAAAGGCCAAAATCCTGTCAAAGTCCACACAATTGGGGACAATCCTAAATTTCCGCCTGTCCATAATGCCCTTGTTGACAAACGAATCCACGATCTTTTGATGGATGGCATAATAGCCGTCCGTATCCTTGTCATATTTCGCCAATTGGTTATACACCCAGTCTATGTCGCTGTGGATGGCCGTGAGGTAACGGAAACCGATTACAGGTTTGAGGCGCAAAACCGTTGGGGTTATCCCGAACGAATTGCAGTTGAACACAACATCCGCTCCCTTGAGCAACCTGGCCACAACTTCCAACGAGGGGGCCATCCCGACAACTTCAATACGGGCACCGGCTGCCTTTATCAGGTCATAGAATTTTCCGGTCGTGCCACTAAGAACGACAATATCATATTTATTGCGTTGTGCCATAAGCACATGGTGGTACGAAACAAATTCCGCACCCCCCACATCGTTCACCCCGATCAAAAATGCTACTTTCATGTTTTAAATTTCCCCACGTTCTATTAAAATTCCCCTGATCAACGAAAGTTCTTCCTCCTGGCTGGCCATTTTCTTGCGTATTTCCATTTTGTTTTTGGTGCCGCTGCTGGCGAGCTGTTTTTTATAGTACGACATCTTTCTTGGTATATTGTTGCCGATGATTTTCACGAGGTTGACCGTGCCAATCGCCCCATATTTTTCTTTTAACACCCTGGCCCTGAACTCGGGACGGTTCCCCAAGATCTTGCCGTGCAGTTTGTAATGGTTCAGCTCTTCCCAGATTTCCCTGTTCAGGATATGGGCGTCCAAAACTTCCCTGGCTGTTTGGTAGCACAATTCAAGGTTGTTCGGATCGGCATCAAAAAGCTTTTCGTGGCCGCCCCGGTAATTGTCATAGGCTGTCAGCATCTTGTTCACAAGGAGCGCGAGTTCTTCGGGGCAATCCTTGCTGCCCAAAAATGGGAACTCCTCCCTGAGCTTAACGGTCTTTTTATGCCGCACCTTATTTGTCTGTCCAACATTTATAATGGCGCAATCCTGATATTCGTTGCCAGTTTGGTCTGTTCCCGGATTTGAGGATAGGGCGGGACCTGAGATCATTGCCCAGATTTCGTTGGCCGGTATCTTTGTTTTGTTCGAGAACTCGCA
>CAITDH010000008.1 GCA_903891045.1 uncultured Desulfobulbaceae bacterium
CCGCGCCAGTGGAATTTGACGCGACCGAAGACCTGGCAACCGAACTGGTTCCCATTGAGGAAGTGCCAAAACTGGTGGCATCGGGCAGAATCAAACACTCATTGGTCGTTGCGGCGCTCTACCTTTATGAGTTGTCACGGACGAAGGGCTGGCACTAAGGAATTACCAAACCGCAGAGGCGCAGAGGCGCGGAGAGAAGGAAGCCATTCATTATTTTTTCGTAACTATTCACGTAGCATAGGCATCCTTGCCTGTGCCCATCCTCCGGCGAGCGTCAGCGAGACGCTAATTTCTCCCTCTGAGCTGAATAGTTACATTTTTTCTTCTTACTCTGCGCCTCTGCGCCTCTGCGGTGATTTTTCCGCCTCTTGAGCGATGGGTGGCGCGCAGCTTTAGGCTGGTCTTTCAAGGCCGAATATCTAGGATAGCTCATGGATTTTATGCGAGAGTTTTCGCCGACAGCACTCATGGTGCCTTTGCTGAGCGTTTGGGCTTGGGTTGGACTCTTCTATTATCTGAACCGTTACACTCGCCAGGATTATTTCACCAAATGGACCATCGGATGGCTCTTTTATGCACTGTGGATGACGTCGAGTTTCATAGTCCGGGATGCCACGTCGGTGATTTTGGTGTTAAATCAGACATGCATCGGACTTTCCGGGGTCTTCCTGATTTGGGGCAGCCTGCAGTTTCTTGGCGTAACGGTTCAACCGTTGCTGTTTGGTCTGTTCATGGTGATCTTGGTCGTATGGGCATTTGTCAGCCAGAGACTGGCAAGCAGCAAATTGATCATCCAATCCCCGGAATTCATCTTGCTGGGCAGTCTGTTTATCGCAGTTTCCTTCTTTCACAGGCGCAAAAGAAAACCCTTCGTCGCTTCCGGGATGCTCTCTCTTGGATTTTTCCTTTGGGGTCTTTACCTGGGCAGCTATCCGTTTTTTCACAAGCATGACCCTTATGATGTCGGATTCTTTGTAGCGTCAGTTCTTCAGCTTTTTATTGCCGTAAGCATGATTGTGTTGGTGCTGGAGGATGCGCGCCATGCCGATGAACAACTGCGGACAGAAATCGACGCCGTGCGCTCTGAAAACGAAGTCCTGCAGTCGAAGGTGCTGACGACTGAGGAAAAGTGTCGTGATCTTTACAGCCAGGTGCGACTGACCGAGGGTGTCCAAAAGGCGTATGAGGAACTGCGCCGAACCCAGCAGGTTGTTGTGCAGCAGGAGCGTCTTCGCGCCTTGGGACAGATGGCCAGCGGCGTTGCCCATGATATCAATAACGCGCTTTGCCCGATCACCTGTTACCCCGATATGGTGCTGGGCAATGAATCCACGTTGACGGAGAGTTCGCGGCGTTATCTCCAGAACATCAATAAAGCGGCACAGGACATCGCCAGCATTGTCGAGCGCCTGCGCGAGTTTTACCGTCGGCGCTCCGATTCTGAACAATTGATGGAAGTCGATATCAACAAAGTTGTTAAAGAAGTGGTGGAACTTACCCGTCCGCGCTGGCGCGATCTGCCGCAACGGGATGGAATTTCGATCGTTGTGGACACTCGATTGGAGCCAGGGTTGCCGCCACTCTTAAGCGATGCAAGCGAATTGAGGGAAGCCTTGACCAACCTGGTGTTTAATAGCGTTGATGCCTTGCCCCAAGGCGGAACCATTACCATCAAGACGAGTTCAGGCTGCCG
>CAITDH010000009.1 GCA_903891045.1 uncultured Desulfobulbaceae bacterium
GGACTACGAATATAAAAATCATACTTGCAGCGGCTGTTCTGACTTATTTTCGATACATTATAAAAATCGTAACTATTACTCCATCTCGTTCGTCAGAGGGGGTGGAGTTTCATATAAAACGATCCAATCTTTTTTTGTATTGCAATGTTTGCGAACATCGTATTTCTGACCACCTCTATTTGTCGATGTTGTGGTTTGTCTGGCATGCTATTTGCATAAATTTGTTGATGTTTTTTGATGTAACTGTAAATTTATCTTGGAGAAAAAAATGAGAGGACATGTGCGTTTCTTTTGTCTGGGGGTGATGTTTCTGGCGACGTCTTTTAGTCTTGTGGAGGTGCAGGCAGAAGAAAAACAGGCGGTAACGTCTCAATCTTCTACAGAAACTGTAGGGGATAAACATTTAACTAATAATGAAAAACTTGAAAAAAACATCGAGAAACAAGAGACTATTCAACAAAGATTAAAGCTTAAGGATCCAGTGAAAAGTTTTGGAGACAATGGGTTTTGTATCAATTGTCATCAGGATGAAACTCCTGCAATTTTTGAAGAGTGGGTTAAATCACCCCATGCAAGGGCGGGTGTCGGGTGTGTGGATTGTCATGCCAGTCCACAAGGAAATCCGGATTCTGTTAAACATGCAGAGCGGTTTTATATTTCAACAATTGTAACTCCTTTCGACTGTGCCAAGTGTCATAAAGATCAGATACGTGATTACACCAGTAGCGGTCATGCACATGGGCTTGAATTCCTCAAAAATATGAAGGAGGATGACCCGCGATATCCTGTTGTTGCTCAGTTCAAAGACGATGATTTTGCCCAGTGCGGAGGATGTCATGGGGTAACGGTCGGAGTTGATGCAGAAAAAAAACCGGATTCTGCCACCTGGCCAAATAATGGTGCCGGGCGTATTAATCCTGACAGAAGTCATGGCACCTGCAGTAGTTGTCATTTAGGGCATCGTTTTTCTTTGCAGGCTGTTCGTCAGCCGGAGACCTGCCTGCGTTGTCATGATGGTGAGAATTATCCTGAGGGAGATATGTATCGGCACTCTCCACACAGTGTTCTTTTTGAAACCCTTGCAAAAGGAGAAGTCCCGGATCGCCCCGGCTTGTTTCTGAAAGGAAAGGATATGGTTGCTCCCACATGTGCCTATTGCCATATGAACGGTGCCGGTAAAGGTCTTGTGAACAGCCATGATCAGGCATGGAGGCTCCCCCGTGACCTCACCTCTCCAAACGCGCCATTGCTTGGCCGTTCAGAAAATTTACGCAATAACATGAAATCTGTTTGTCACCAGTGTCATGGTGAAAGTTTCACGGAGCGTTTTTTCAGTGATGCTGATAAGCAGCTGAAAGAGTATCAGAAAAAGAATGTTGAACCGCAACTTGCTGTATTTATAAAGAAACTGTCAACCCTTACAGGGGAAAAACGAAAGCAAGCCCTCAAGGAGTATTCGCAGTTTCTTGCAGAGGCCAAACGATACAGAATGAATCTGTATATGGGCAGGCATGGCAGGGTTCAGCGCTGAAGGGAAAAGGAGGCGCGCAATTTGAATATCGTAATACGAAACAGGTAAGCGAAGATTTTGATCTCATGATAGAGATGTTCGGATGCCAAACGCTGGCGAATCACCAGAGTGGCTGAATATATTCGGAGCTATTCTTCGTAACAGAGAGTAGCACCTGTAGTTTTATCTTTTAAAAAAGGATACCCATTTCCTTGACCTAAATTGGAAGCTGTAATTGTTGGGTTTCGCTGTGTTCTACCCAATCTACAAAATGTTTACCGTCCATTAAGCGGACAACACCTTTTTTGTATTTATCTCGGATTTCGATGTTCGAATTTCGAATTTATTCTCTTTAAACCTTGCGAGATCCACTATGTATAAATCCAACCTTAAAATCGGAATTTTTTTCTCTCTTGTGCTGGTTGTTTTCTTTGCAGCCTGTAAAAATGTTGAAAGTAAAAATGCCACATCTCCAGAGACTGTTGCTGTGAAGTCAAAAGATACTGAAATCAGTCGTTCTGATTCTGGTAGTGCAGAACGTACTGAAAGCAAGAAAGGTGCCACCAAAGATACAGTTGCCGCCATAGTCAATGGTGTTAAAATCAGTCGTGTTGATTTTGATAACACACTTAAGGTGGCAAAACAGCAGTTTGCCTCCATTGGTGCAGTAAAGGGACATGCCCCGGGCTCAGTGAATATTGAAAAAGAGGTGATAGAAAGACTTATCAGCATTGAACTGATGCTTCAGGATGCCAAAAAACGGGGTATAACTGCGGATCTTGTCGCTGTGGATGGTCAAATGGCCGGTTTCAGGAATTCCTTTAAAACAGAAAAAGAATTCACCGACTACATGAAGGAAAATAATATCACTATTGATATTGCAAAAGAACAGATCACCAAAGAGATGATACTGAAACAGCTTCAAGGAAAATTGCTCCAGGAAATGAAGGAGAAAATTCATGTAACTGAGAAGGACAGCAAAGCCTTTTATGATGCAAATCAGGATAAATTTAACCATCCCGACCAAGTTAAAGCCAGCCTTATTCTGATTAAAGTGGAACAGAAAGCAGATGAGGCCGCCGTCAAACAGGCCCTGTCAACCATTGAAGATGTAAGGAAAAAGGCGATAGCCGGAAAGGATTTTGCTGAACTTGCCCAAAAGTACTCCCAGGGCGAAAATAATATCAAGGGTGGAGATCTGGGTTTTATTGCTAAAGGAGAGATTCTAAAACCCATTGAGGAGGCAGCTTTTACTTTGCAGCCAAATGAGATCAGTAAAGTAGTGAAGACAGAGTTAGGTTATAATCTTATCAAAGTAACAGAACGAAGGGCTGCTGGGGTGATCCCTTTTGCAGAGGTGGAAGGTAAAATTAGCCAGTTCCTCTCTCAAAAGTGGCTTGAGCAGGCTCAAAGTCAGTATACTGAAGATATCCGCAAGAATGCGAAGGTTGAAATAAAGATCTGATGGTAAATACGCGAGTGATGCTGGTGGATGATCATGACGTCGTCCGCACTGGCCTTCGGGAGCTTTTAAGAACAGAATCTGATCTGGAAGTGATTGGAGAGGCTTCGAACGGGTTTGAGGCAATTGAGGCATTGCGCGATATTCGGCCTGATGTTGTGCTTATGGATTTGACCATGCCTGTGATGAATGGTCTTGAGGCGACCAGGATAATCAGCGAGAAATATCCCGATTGTCTTGTTCTTGCTCTGACTGCCCATGAAGACAAAGAGTATTTTTTCGAAATGCTTGCTGCAGGGGCAAAGGGCTATATAACCAAACAGGCTGCCAGTGAAGAACTGATCTCAGCCATTCGTTCAGTGGCGGCAGGACATGTATATCTGCAGCCTGCCCTTGCACGGTGGCTGCTTGAAGATTACCAGCGGGTTGTAGAGCGGGAGGATAGAATCGCTTTAACCATGGTTGTTCCTACAGAACTAGCTGTTCTCAGCGAGCGAGAAAGGGAAGTGCTTGAGCTTATTGCTGAAGGCCTGACAACCCCTGACATTGCTAAACGCTTGGAACTGAGCCCGAATACTATATCCAGACATCGTGAGCGGATTATGAAAAAGCTGAATCTTCACTCTATTACTGAACTTGTTAAGTTTGCTCTTCGAACTGGATTGATTGAAATGGGGTGAGAGATCGGTTTGAGGTTTACGGTATTCGGTTTGCGGCAAAAACAGGGTTTTTGGCTTGTTTGTCTTTTGCCGAAAACTCTATACCGCAAACCGAATACCGTTTTTATCCCCATACCCCATACTGTACTCTGTTTTTATCCGCAAACCTCAAACTGCACACCGATCTTTTATGATAACAAGCACGCTCGCCAAATGCTGCCTTCGTCCTTTTTCCATGTTCCATGGTATTGTTTTTATCTCCCTTTTGGCAATTATAAGCCTGCCGCTCTATATGTTCTTTTTTGTGTCGCCATCGCTGGTTCATTATATCTCGACCCTCAAAGAAGAGGAAGCCGTTGATCTTGCCATCCACATGGAGTCAAAACTGATTCCAGATAAAAATCAGGTGCTGATTCCGTCGATTTTAACAGAAGACATAATTAAAAGATTAAAGGGAACCTGTCTGGATTTTAATTTATTAAAGGCAAGGATTCTTCTTCCAGGCGGCGAAATCCTGTTTTCAACAGATGAGAGTGAGATGGGGGAAAATATACACCAGGATCCTGTGGCGTTGAAACACCTCAGCAGCAATACCTATACACAATTCATAGAAAAAGGGTCACCGGATCTTGAGGGTGATATTTCGTGTTGTGACATCGTTGAAACCTATGTTCCTATTATGCGGGATAAAAACTTTATTGGCGGCTTTGAGATTTATCATGATGTTACTGCCGATAGAGAACGACTTGCGTCTCTTGTGCGGTTATTTAATTTTGCTCTCTTCCCTATAGTCCTGATTCTGTTTAGTTCTGTTATTATAAGTAGTCGCAAGGCTTATAGATCCCTGAATAAACGTATTGAGGCTGAAACGAGTCTTTGTCAGAAATCTTTGGAGCTTGGGCAAAAGAACAGGGAGTTGACTGTCCTTGTTGCCCAAGGTCAAAAGAGGCAGTTGGCATTGGAGGAAGAGCAAGAGGCACGTCTTGAAGCGCAGAATCAGGTGAAAGAGGAGTTGGTCATAAGGGAAAAACTGCGCATAGAGTTTCTGCGTCATATAGTCCAGGCCCAGGAAGAAGAACGTGCTCGTATTGCCAGGGAATTGCATGATGAAACAGCGCAAACTCTCACTGCAGCCTCTCTTAATTTCTGTACTCTGGGGAAGATGCTTGAAGGGAATGCTGAGGTTGCCGATGTGGTGGACAGGCTGCAGGGACTTTGTCGACAGATGAATAAGGATCTGTATCGGCTGGTACACGATCTGCGGCCAGCCCAACTTGATGATCTCGGTCTGGTTGCGGCATTACGTTATCTGACCGATGAAGGCCAGCGCGGTACAGGTGTAAAGGTAACGTTCAATACTATTGGTTCTGTGAAGCGCCTGGAACCCTTTGTTGAGACCATTATCTTTCGTGTTGTGCAGGAAGCCTTGACAAATGTGATCCGCCATGCAGAAACGGATAAGGCCTTAGTCGAACTTGATTTTAGCTCTAAACAGTGTGTTACCTTACGTGTCAGCGATAAGGGTAAGGGCTTTCAGTCCAGTGGTGTCCAACTTTCACGGCCGGGATGGGGTCTTGTCGGCATGGCCGAAAGGGTTGCATCTATTAATGGCGTTTTAACCATTGATTCAGCTTCCGATAAAGGCACTACTGTTGAAGTGGTTATTGATTGTTTTCCCCCTGTTGTGCCCGGATAGATCATACCCATTTGAAAAGAGATTTTTTGTAATTATTGTTATTGCTAATGGTTGACTATTGTTACTTGTGCGTTGGTGTATTCACCCTATTTTTGGTTATGGATTGGGTGTGTTGCCCCATCTCCTCTGCGGGTCGCTTCACATGTTTTATCCTTTTGGTGTATATCTGTTGTGTCAAGGCTTTGAGGTCAATTCTTGTAATATGCCGTTTTTAAGGATTTTGCTTGCATTCAAGCTTTGTTTTTGAATATTTTTTCTTGTTAGGGTGATTGGCCTATTCTTTGCAAGCTCTACGTTCAGGTGGAATCACTCAATTTGTAATTGCTGTGATTGCTCATAAGATTTTTGCAGTCTGGACTAAACAGCGGTTCCCCCCAATCGCCTTGAACAGTCTGCAGAGATAAGCGAAACGTATAGTTCTCTAGGAGGGACAATATGAAGAAAAGTTATAAAAGCTGCATAGTCGGATCACTGGTGACTACTGCGGCCTTGTTGATAGGCAGTTCAGCCTTTGCGCTGCATACTCAGCCTATTCCGTTGCTTGACGCGGCAGGTCTTCCTGTCACGGTAGGTGGCGCGTCCGATAAGGTTGCCTATAGTGCCAATAAGACCTGTGGCGCTTGTCACGATTACAATAAAATTGAACGTCATTCCTATCATGCTCAACTGGGAGCAAATGAATTTAAGGGCTGGGAGCCCTGGCTCTATGGAAACTGGAACTCCGAGGCAGCTCAGGGTAAACCCTGGGTTCAGTCACCCGGCCATGTAGGGAAGTGGTGACCTCCTTCTTCGCGTCAGTTGGCGCGTATGTTTGAGAATGGAGCAACAGTAGGTCTAGATGCTAATCTAGGGAAATATTACATTGACAGAAACTCTGATGGTGTGAAAGGCACCTGTGTTACCAGCACCACCGACGAGTGTTTTGTTGATGTCAATAATCAGTATTCCGAGGGTGATAAAAAAGGCACTTACACCACAATCACCGCTGCAGAGCTGGCGCTGGTAAAACCCCTGGCTCAAAAACCTGTGACGTACGGCACTTTGTATAATTTCGGTACTGAAGCTAATTTTATCAAGAGCGTGGACGCCTCCATGGCCGGTGCTATGCGTGACTGCGGCGAGTGTCATGTTGGCGGCGGCGCCAATGAGTATGTTCCGGTGGCTCAGACCACAACGCTGGATCCTGGAGCCAGACCGGCACTGCGTGATAATCCTGCAATAGTCACTACCGGAATGAACGCCTTTAACTATTTCATCGATCAGTATGATGAAAATAATAATGGGATCAAAGGTGAGGTGCTTAAGCAGGATTACGCTGATACCGGTGTTCTGGAAATGGATTGTCTGATGTGCCATATGGAAGGCTACTCCTGGGATAAGAGGACGCAGGCGATTCGCAAGGGTAATTTTGATGCCTCACGTGTTGCCGGTGCCGAACTTGGTACTGCTGACAATGCTGCCGCTGGTTCTACTGGTGGCACTGGTTATGGTAAAAAAGTAACCTATGATCCGCTTATGGTTGTAAATGTTGGTGGAAATGCGACCCTTAGCGCGCTTGCTTTGAGCAAGATCCAAGATGTCCCGCCAAGCGCCAACTGTTCTTCCTGTCACATGGATCTCCATAAGGTTGACTGGAAAAAACGTGGTGATACCTGGGCCCCCGATATGGCCTATCAAACAGAGGTTCATGGCAGCCTTGGTTGCCAGGGATGCCATACCAGGACTGATGGTATGACAATGGATCCAGTGAAAGGGGATCCGCTTAGTAATCCACTCTGGACCGGTAAGGCCAGCAGTACCACCCTCGGTCATGACCCAGCCAAGGGAAATGCTCCTTATAGCTCCCTGTGGAACAAGACCGATAACGTGGCATTAAGGACATGTGTAGGATGCCATATAACTGATTCTAACCACTACGGAACCGGCGCGCCTAATCCGACAGCCAAACATACTCAGATGGGTCTGACCCAGACATTGATTCAGACTGGTGGTATGGGTAAGATGACCGGCGTTGCCAATGGCAGTCATCTTGATGTTATTACCTGTGAAGCCTGTCATACCAAGAAATTGGGCCACGGCCCAGTTTCTACGGAATCCCTGTATGAATGGGGTACAGGTGGTGCCCTTGTTGATGGCACCGGGCCGGATGCTGATGGCCGTTTGACTGACCATGAGAATCTCTATGTAGAGCGGACCATGGAAAATAACCTGGCCGTTGCCTGGGATGGGAGTAAAATAGGGGTGAGAAATGCCCTGCTCAGCATGTTCTGGCGTGATAAAGATGAGGTCTTTAATGTTAGGAGTAGCGGTACCAAGGTCGATGTCAATAATGACGGCCAGGATGGTGCAATGGATGCGGTTAACCCAACGCATGTCGCTAATGCCATGAAGGTCGCAGGACTTCAGGTATTGACCCATGATGGTGTAATTACCGGACCTGAAATCGCTGCTCAGGCACTTGCTATCAAGAATTACCTGCCAACTGTTGGTATTACGGGGACACCTAAGCTGAAGCTCTCACTTATGGGCGTTTTCTTCAAGGTAAACCATGGCACCACACCTGCGGCTAGTGCCTGGGGTTCTGGTGGTTGTAAAGATTGTCATGGCGCGAATAAGGGCTTTTATAATGGTCCCTACGCCCAGAAACCTCGTGACCTGAACGCTACCTGGACCAACGACGCAGGCACGAAAGACCTGACCGCAGTTGGGGGTAATGTACCTAACTGGAATTATGTCGTGCCATTTACGACTGTGAATATGGACAACTATTCAGGTCGTGATGTTTCACGACCTCTCTGCAGCACCTATTACGGACCTAATCCGCGGCCTGCGCTTCCGACGATGGGCACGACGCTGCAAATTGGCCAAGCTTGTACAGAAGGTGGCACCAATGGTATCTGGACGGTGTATCCTCTTGGCAGTATCGGCGCGGATTATCAGTACACTGACTACCATCCCAGCGTTTGGGCCAAGGGACAGGTTGGACGAAGTATTGCAATTACAGCTGTCATGAGTAATACCAATACCATCCGGACAATGGATCGTTCGGAAGGACTGTGGGAAGCGAATTTTGTTACAGGCTCATATAACGCTCCCATTACCGGTACTGATGGAAATATTTATACCACTCGTGCCACATGGGTTAACTATCTGAATGGACGTGGTAATTACCGACCTGCAATCCATGATCAACATGCATCATATGATTGTTCAGTCTGTCATTCAGATGGTGTTGCACCTGTTGGTGGAACAAATAAGGGATGGAGCCTTGTCTCTGATGCCCTCCTGCCTGCGGCTCAGCAGTTTACCTTCACGATTCGTCCAGAAACTGGAACTGCAACATGTGCAACTCAATGTCATGATGCAGCCATAACTGGTGGTGTAGTTTCAGATGTTGCCACTGCCAGGATCAGTATGCAGCATGCAACTGATACGAACTTCAAGGTGGATCTTGATGGTTCTAAGTCCGCATGTTACCATGTGAATCCAGTGAATGGTGTGACTACCCCGGGAACCAAGACATACACTTGGACCTTTGGTGCTGTAGCACCTACAGGTGCCGATGGCAGTAACACCTGTGTTGGTAATGTTGCCACCTGTAGTGCTACCTGGAATGCCGATGATCTCGATCCTTTAAACGAGAGCACTGTAAGTCTGGCGGTAACCTGTGATGCTGGTGGTGGCTCAAGTAACAGCTCTACAGTTAAAGTAAGCAAGTTCGATGTTGGAGCAGGAGCTAATGCTGCTCCAGGTTTCGCAATCTCGGCACCAGTTGCTAAGCTTGTAACATTGACTCAAGCTACATTGGACGCTAACGTTGCTGATGTCCAGATTCTCTGGGGTGATTTTACCAAGACTACAATCAACAATGGGACTCCAGCAACAGTTCCAACTCTGGATG
This sequence comes from uncultured Desulfobulbaceae bacterium, assembly GCA_903891045.1. Classification (GTDB taxonomy): domain Bacteria; phylum Desulfobacterota; class Desulfobulbia; order Desulfobulbales; family Desulfocapsaceae; genus UBA2270. The sequence goes on from CAITDH010000009.1 coordinate 9,229, forward strand.
TGTTTAAAACATCAGGTGTAGCACATACCTATGCAGCAAGTGGAACCTACAGTGTCAAAGTAGTAACCACGAACGACGGAACTCCAAATAATAAAATGTATCCATATACATTTACGGTTGTAATTCCGTAAACAATCAGAGTTAAAGTTTGGATACAACTCTGATGTAAAAGAGCAGATGGGGAAACCCATCTGCTCTTTTTTGTGACTTTTTACCACAGAAGCAAAAAGTTTTTAATTGCACTCCTCATTTACTAACTATTTATTCCGATACAGGACATAGTTAGCCAACGACTCCAGCACCGCCATTTCCTGCTGGACTGCAACCTGATCAAAGATACGTAACTGTGCCAGGGCCTCAGCAATCATCTCTTCGGCCTTGTGGCGGGCAAGGGTAAATCCATCATAGCCGGCAATCAGTGTACAGGCCTCAGCAAAACCACCCTTCCTTTCTTCAGTATTTACCAGCATGGCCAGCAATCGTTTTTGGTCGTTTTCTTTGGCTCTGTCGATGGCGATAATCAGAGGCAAGGTCATCTTTCCTTCCCGAAAATCATTGCCCACTGACTTGCCGGTTTTGGTTTCATCCCCCTGATAATCGAGAAGATCATCAATGATCTGGAAGGCACAGCCAAGATGAAGGCCATAGTTGCGCAACGCCTGTCGGGCTTGAGCGTCAGCGCCTGCAACCAGGGACCCGATCTCACATGTTGCCCCAATAAGCCGCGCCGTCTTGCCCATGATCACCGCAAAATAATCTGCTTCCGCCAGATTGTAGTTACTGGCATTATGGAGCTGCAGGAATTCACCGTCAACCATGGCGGTTGTGGCCTCACAGAAAATCTCCAGGGCCGGAATTCCTCCCCCCTGTCCAACCAGCAGCATCGATCGGGTATGAAGAAAATCCCCGGCCAGGATTGCCGCCGTCTCTCCATAGGCCACATTGACTGCCGGCCTTCCCCGACGGGTAAGCGCCTGATCAATCACATCATCATGGAACAGAGTAGCACAATGGAGATACTCGAAGGCCATGGCAAGACGATAAATATCCACCTTGCTCGTCCCCTTCCCGCCACCGCACAAACGGTAACAAAGCACGGTAAGCAGCGGCCGGATCCGTTTGCCGCCATTAAAAAGGCCATAGCGCAGCACCTCATCAAGCAGCGGTGCCATATCGCTGGTCAAGGCGGCCAGATCAGCCTCCATGGCCTGCTCAATCCTCGCCAGATCAGGGGCAATCGTTGCCTTCAACCCTGTCCCGTCAACCGTTCCGGCAACTTGCCCTGTTGTCCCTGTATTCATATCATCCCCTTCATGCCCCCGGTTTACCGTGCGCAACGCCTTTAATCACATTTATGTTCAAAAAAAACCCGCACATCCTCCAGGCTGCGGACCACCGGCGAAGGCGGCAGACTGGCCCGAAAGCTGCGCCCATAACCCTTGGTGAACAACCGGACATCCATGATCGCAATCACCCCGCAATCGGTGGCCGCCCGCATAAGCCGGCCTACCCCTTGACGCAGGGTGAGGATGGCGCGGGGCACCTGAAAATCAAAAAAAGGCTTGCCGCCACTATCGGTAATGGCCTGGATCCGGGCTTGAAGAACCGGATCGCTTGGCACCTCAAAGGGTAGTTTGTCGATAATCACGCAGCTCAGGGAATCACCCGGCACATCCACCCCTTCCCAGAAACTGGCAACGGCCAGCAGCACCGAGGCCGTGGTTTCTTTAAAAATCTCGAGCAGGGCCTGCCGTGAGGCACGGCCCTGCACCAGGACGGGATAGGAAAGCCGGGGCTCCAGAAATTCCGCCATCATCTCCATGGCCTTGAGACTGGTAAACAGGACCAGGGCCCGCCCCTGACTGATCTGCAGCAGTTCCAGCACCCGCTGGCAGACCCGGTCATTATAGGATGCATCAGCAGGCTCCGGAAAATCTTTTTCCGGCACATAGAGCAGCGTTCGTCCCTCATAGTTAAAAGGGGAAGGAAATTGCAGGGTCGTAGTCGTTGCATCAAGTCCCAGCCGCTCCTTGACATAGGAGAAGTCGCCGCCGGCAGAAAGGGTGGCCGAGGTCATGATGCAGCTCTGCACCGAGGAATAGAGGGTCTTTTCCAGTTCTAAAGCGACCCGAACCGGGGTGGCAGAAAGGGTGATCGTCCGCTCCCGCCGCTCATACCAATGGACAAAGCGATCCCCCGCCCCTTTCTCCAGGGGCAGACAGATATGACGCAGGTTGGCCGTAAGCTCTACTGCCCGCGTGCTGAGGATATTCCAGACCTCGCCCTTTGAGGCCTGAGCTGCCAGTAGCTCGGCCAACTGATCAAGACCCGCCGCGATCCCCTCAACCTCCTGGGCCCAGGAACCATTGGTGGCAATAATCTCCGCCAGCGGATACCTGCCGCGCTGGGCAGGAAAAAGCAGAGTGAATCTCTCCAGGCGCGGCGAGAGACCGCGGGCAAAGGCAATAATGGGGTCACGGCTTTTGGGCGGGAGATCAGCCTCGGCCTGCCGCTCAAGATCAGCAAGCAGATCGAGAAGCTGATACTGACTGAAGGTCTTGCCGAAAAATTGGGTGGCCACCCCCTCCAGATGATGGGCCTCATCAAAGATCACCGCCTGATAACGAGGCAGGATCTCGGCAAAACCGGCCTGACGCAGGGCCAGATCTGAAAAGAAGAGATGATGATTAACAATCAGCAGTCGGGCCGATCCCGCCTGTTTCCGCAACTGATTGACAAAACAGGAGGCGCCATCAGGGCAATCGTTCCCCAGGCACTGACTGGATTGCGCCGAGATCTTCGGCCACAGCAGGGAGCCATCCGCCAGCCAGGGAAGTTCGGCCCGATCGCCACTGCTGGTTTTATCCAGCCACTGTTCGATCCTGCCGATGTCACCATCCTCGATCAGTGAGAGCTGTGGCGAGCTGCGATACTGATTCCAGCGATAGAGACAGAGATAATTCTGCCGCCCTTTGACACACAGAGCCGCTGCCGATCGCCCCAGAACCCGCTCGATCAGGGGGATCTCCTTGTTGAGGATCTGGTCCTGAAGATTAATGGTGGCAGTTGAAACCACCACCCGCTGACCAGAAAGCAGGGCCGGGATGAGATAAGCCAAGGTCTTACCAATGCCTGTTTCGGCCTCCACCAGCAGCACCTTTGCCCGTTGCCCCTCCACCTCGGTCTTTGCACCGGCTGCCAGGGTTGCGGCCACCGCCTCCGCCATCTGTAACTGACCAGAACGCGCCTCAAAGGCTGATAAATGACGGGCCAGAAGTCCGCCACTTGCAAAAATTTCCTTCACGCGCCTTCTCCCAGGATATCCCTGGCCACTTCCGCAACCAAGGGGTCAGAATCTACGGCCATGGCCTGCACCGCAATCATAGCCGCCTTACTGCCGATAATGGCCAGAACACTGACCGCCTCACCCCGCGCATACGAAGGCGCAGGGGGCACAGCATGCAGAAGGGCCAGAAGCGATGGAATTGCCAGATCAATCTTTTCAGGCTGCAAGAGGCGTAATTCCTCAAACAAGACCGAGACCCCAAGCCGCACCTGAAAACGTGAATCATTGAGGATCTCACCGGTCCAGCTATAGTATCGCGGTTCCTGTCGGAACATGGCCGCGATATTATCCACATGGCCCATGTCCAGGAAATCCCCAATCACTTTCTTGAGTTCTGCATCACTGACCTCTGCCATCACTCCCTCTTTTATCCTCTGCAGCATCAAAAGCTCTCAATAAATTTGCCCCTAAAAAACCCTCAGCCTTCACTCTATCTACCTGAACAGATACCAAAAATAAATCCTTTGCCCCGGCTTATACGATTTTTCCTTTTATTTTTCAACCAAGGCGGTACAATCAAAAAAATTATACTAAGAATAAAACTTCTTCTTGCCCAGTCTCTCCTCAGCTTGTGAGACAAACGACTCTATGCAGCCAATTCCACTTATTCATCCTGATGAGGTTATCGTTGTTGTTGATGATTCACAGGATATCTTTATTCTCTTTCAGGATTTTCTGAGCAGACAGGGCTTTACAGTTCTTCATGCCACAACCGCCGCAGAATTCTTCCACCTGCTGCAGACCAGAAATGTTGCCCTCGCCCTGCTCGACATAGGACTGCCCGACCGCAACGGCACCGAAATCCTACCCGATTTGGCCCTCCACTACCCGGAGCTGGCCATTATCATGATCACCGGCACCGCTGACCTGCAAACCGCGCTTTCCTGTCTGCGACTGGGCGCTGATGACTACCTGACCAAACCCATGCATCTGGCAGACCTTCATCACGCCATTAACGCTACCCTGGAAAAACGACGGCTGGTCATTGATAACCGTGCCTACCAGCAAAGATTAGAGGCCACAAGCGTCCGCACCCAGTTTCTCCATCAGCTCAATCTAAAGATGAACAGTGCCTATCTGAGCAGTGTGGAACTCGATGACGTGCTCCAGGCCATTCTGGTGGGGATCACCGCTGGCGAAGGACTTCAGTTCAACAGGGCCTTTCTCGCCCTCTTTAACGAAGATCACCAGACACTGCAGGGACGGCTGGCCATCGGCCCCTCCTCACGGGAAGAAGCAGGCCGCGTTTGGGAGGAAATCAAGATCAAGAATCTGCACTTGAATGACATTATTCAGAATTTCAAAAACTCCCAGCAAGACACCAATCAAGGAGTAAACTGGATCATCAGGGAGCTTTCTATTCCGGCCACCGCCATTGATCATACTCTGATTCGTGCCTGCACCGAACGAAAAAGTGTCTTCGTCGAGCATGGCAAGGCCCAGAACTATCCCGTCACCGCCCAGCTTCTTGAGCTTTTACAGGGAGACACTTTTATCATTGTCCCTCTTTTTTCTCCCAGTCAATCCCTTGGTGTGCTCATCGCTGACAACTATATTACCCAGCGGCCAATCAGCGCTGGAGATATTACAGACCTGGAAATCTTTGCCAGTCAGGCCAGCCTGGCCATTGAACACAGTTATCTCTATAGCAGCATACTCCATAAGATGCAGGAGCTGGAAACTGTCACCCAGGAGCTGGAAAAAAACAAGGATCTGCTGGTTGATGCCGAACGCTATGCAGCCCTTGGCCACATGTCGGCACAACTGGTTCATGCCATCCGCAATCCTATCACCTCCATCGGCGGTACGGCAAGACTGCTCACCAGAAAGGTCACCGATCCCGATATCCTTAGATTTCTCAACATCATGGCCCAGGATGCGGCCAAGATTGAATCCACCCTCGAAGATCTTTTTAACTTTGTCACTGAAAGCGAGACCCAGAAAAGCAGCCAGCCCCTCTATCCGCTGATCCGCAAGAGCGTCATGCTGCTCTATGGCACCATGAAAAAACAGGGCATCACATACCAGCTCAACCTCAATGAACCAGGCCCCTCGCTCTGCATCGACGGACAAAAGATCAGACAGATGCTCCTGCACCTGTTCCGTAATGCCATTGAAGCCATGCCTAATGGCGGCCTTCTCTCTGTCAACGTCAAGCAGGATTCAGAAAAGATCGCCATTATCATCACTGACAGCGGCATAGGAATCATCAATGGCAATATAGCCAAAGTGACGGACCCTTTTTTTACCACCAAGATTTATGGCACGGGTATGGGACTGACCCTGGTCAAGAAAATCGTGGCCGAACACCAAGGCGCTTTTTCACTCCAACCAGGGCCAATCTGCGGAACCATTGCCACCGTAACCTTGCCAATGGATAGTGAACACTAAGCCGCTGTAAAAAAATAACATGGCTATTGATTTGGTTGGAGCGGCATAAGGAGCCGTAACGAAATAGAAATAAATGGCCATGTTATTTCGTAACGGCTCCTAAACAACCAACAGTATTCACTATCGGCGGCTCGAAAGAAGGGTGCCGGCCATTGCCACTACCGCAGTCAGACCAAAACTTATCCGCAGAGACTGGATAATCGTCGCCGTATTCCCTGAGGTGAAATCTTTCAGATCCAGCCCCCCGCTCAAAAAAGAAAAAATCTCCCCAAAAACAAGCCCGGCAAGGGTAACTCCGACCAGCATCCCCAGATTCCGCACCGTGGCCAACATGCCGGAAGTAATACCGATATGATGCGGATGGGCGGAGGTCAAAACGGAGGCGGTATTGGGAGACAAAAACAACGCCTGGCCGGCGCCAAGCAATGCCAACCTCCAGGCAACATCGAATCCCGTTGATCGATCATCAAGCAGACAAAGAAAGATCATGGCCAGACAACAGAACGCAAGCCCGGCGGTGGTAAGCAATATCGCCCCTATCCGGTCATACAACCAACCGGACAGAGGTGATATCACAAAAACTGCCACAGGTACCGCCATCATCACCAGACCAATCCGGTCAACAGAGAACCTGAGTACATAATCGAGATAAAAAGGCATAAGGATCAAGACCACAAACAGCACGGCAAAAGAGAGCGCCGCACAGATCATGGCAATGGCATAATGACGATCTCTAAACAAGATAAAGGGCAGAAGTGGCTCAACAGCTTTTTTCTCAACCACTCGAAAGAGAAGCAACAACAGGCAAAATCCGAGAACCCCTGCCAGCACCATCCACCCAGATAAAGCGCGATAGTGGGTCGCGAATAAAACAGTTGAGACAATCAGCAGGGTCCAAATCAACAGGCCCATCCAGTCAAATCGTGATTTTTCCGGACTGCGGGCAGAAGGGGGGGAGGCAGATGGCAGCAACCAGTACCAGCCCAGCCCAAAACAGGTCAAACTGACCGGTACAGTTACCAGAAAAAGAGCGCGCCAGGAAAAAAACTGGATCAGAAAACCACTGATCACCGGCCCGCTCATCAGACCAATGGACGTAGCAAGACCAATAAGTCCCAGAGCTCTTCCCAACTGATGTACCGGAAAGACCATCTTCAAAATGGCAGGCCCTGAAGACATCATCATCGACGCGCCAGAGGCCTGGATAAAACGACAGAAAATAAGCATGGACAGGGTCGATGCCAGATAGCAGGCAACCGATCCGATGCTGAAAACCAACATCCCCAATAAATATATCTTTCCCTTGCCGAAACGATCCGAGAGACTGCCCCAGATCAGGAGCGTCACGGTTATGGTTAAAAGATAGATCAGCGCCACCCATTCGGTCTGGGCCAGGGTAGTGGCAAAGCTGCGCATAATCGTGGGTAGCGCCACATTGACCATACTGCTGTCCATGGTTGAAAGAAACACCCCAATGGCCACCAGAAGGAAAAAAAGCCAGGGTCTCGATGCAGAGGCAGCAGGCTGGGACATAGACAAGGAAGGAAAAAGATTAAAGAACAAAATGATGCAGATTATAGTAATGCAAGGTATCACAGCAAACGGAAGACAGCATCCCTTATTTGGAAACCGTTATAAAAATTTTAAATGTCATCCCCCCATCCAACATTTCAACCAGAAAAGCAAGTTCGGCCGAAATGAAAGGACAGCCGTTATCGTGAATCTTAAGGAAATTCATCACCCGCGGATCAGAAGAAAAACGATGCACAAGATCTTGCGACATCACTCATTCACTCCATCCTATATAATTTTTGCAAAAAATAATCCAGGAACGATCTAAGACTTGACTTTAGCCATTCTCCATTATATATAAATTGTATGTATAAAATTTTGTACCCGAAGACTTTTTTATATCGGGTCTAAAAAACACAATAGGCGACAGTGGGTCGTCTGAAGACTAATCATCCCTGAATATTGAAGGAGAGAAGAGATGAAAAAGGTACTTTCCACCATTGCCGCCCTCGGCCTGGTGGCTGGCATTGCAACAAGCGCCTCAGCGCTGGAACTCAAGGTAAAAGGCACTTATACCGTTGACGGTTTCTACATGGACAATGGCGCTGGCGCTGCTCCTGGTTCCGCACCAGCCGGTACTGCCGCACCAGTTGCCTCCAGTGGCAATGGCCTGCAACTGGCCAGCAATCCTAGTGACCCGGCCACCAAATCTGATTCCTGGTTGCAGCATATGTTCAATATTGATTCCGAATTGGTTGTCAATGACAAGATCAGCATGATGAGTCGGGTTCGTCTTATTTCCTGGGGTACCGTCTGGGGCGTACAGGATGACACCAATCCCAACAATGGCAACAACATGTCCGTTGATAAACTGTGGATGGCTTACAAATCACCTATCGGCAATTGGGGTATCGGTCGCCGTAATGCCGGCGCCTGGGGACTCAGCTTTGTTGACCAGGACTACGGCGGAGACCGTATCTTCTGGGATTCTGCCAAACTCTTTGGCGATGTCTTTTCCACCTATGCCTTTTATGAGAAGCTCGTTGAAGGTGAGGCCTATGTGAAGAATGTAGACAAACTGGACTCAGACTACTACGAAATTGGTGCCACTCTCACCGGCGGCTGGGGTAAAGCCACTTTGGCCTATGGCGTAACGCAGGATAACACCAAGGATAGCGTCGATGCCGCAGCTGTTGCAGCCTTCCCAGGTGCCGCCGCCACCTTAACCACCCCTGCCTTCCCAGCAACGGCAGCCATTCCAGCCTTTTATGGTTATGAGACCACCACCCATCGCATTAAGGGTGTCGGTCAGCTCAAATTTGGTGGTAACATGGGACTTGATACCGAATTTGACTACAAATTCGGCACCAAAGACTACAATCTTGCGACCAAAGCAGATCAAGATCTCAGCCAATTTGCTTTTCTTGCTGACTTCTACGCTACCATGGATGCCCTTACTGGTCATGCCATGTACTTCCACACCAGTGGTGATAACAATTCAGCCGATAATGACAATGACAACTACTACGGCACAGGTACTGATTTCGAGCCTCTTTATATCCTGACCGGCGTCTTTGGTAATATCCTGAACAACAGTTACCAGGGTGCTGCCTCTGCCAGCTCATTTGGCGATGCCGCCAAAAAAGCAGGTGTCAATGCTGGTGTACTCAGCGCCGACTTTGCTGCCACCCAAGCTCTGACCCTCCATGGCGCTATCGGTTACGCCGTAGCAGACAAGGAAATGGCTGGGTATGATAACGACTACGGCTTTGAGTATAATGCCGGTGCTTCTTACAAACTGCTTGACAACCTAGTCTATGCCGTACACCTTGGTTATCTTGACACTGGTGATTTCTTCAAACTGGGAAAAACCTACAAAGATACCAATTCGATCCTCCTGGCAAGCCACCATCTGACCATGAGCTTCTAATACGTCCTGACGTATAAAAAGCGGTGTTTTGATCCCCTGTCGTTCACTCGACAGGGGATTTTTTATTTGATCAAATATCGGCGCTCGCTCGAACCGCATCATGACCACTCCATCCAACGACAACGATCATCGGCACCTTTTTCTGGCAGCCGGAAAAAGCCTCATGCAAGCCCGTCAACAGGCAGCTCATTTCATGAACACCACCCAGCTCGTTATGTACCAGTCAACCACCATCAAGGATGAAGAGATCCGGTCTGGCCTCCGGAAACATTTCTGGGTAGAAATGGAGGAGGGGATCACTGCCAATCGCACATTTTGCGACGCCCTGCTGAAAGAACTTCAGGAAACCGGCCTGACCGAACTTGAGGACTTGCTTGCTATTCAAAGAGGATACCCCAGCAAACTGTTGCACATCCTGACCCATATGCTGGATGGTTTTATCGGCACTGATTCTGTTTTTTACAATCTGGTGGAAGACAGCCACTGGCTAAGCGAACCCCTCCGGACAACAATCCAACAAAATCCGGAAAACTACTGGCTGGTACCCGTATGGCACGGCCCAGTAACAAGCTCACTGCTCCATCCTGGAAAACAGGACGGAAAGGATACTAAGCCGCTGTAAAAAAATAATATGGCCATCTAAGTGCCCGGAGCGACATAAGGAGCCGTAACGAAATAGATATAAATGGCCATGTTATTTCGTAACGGCTCCTAAAAGAGATAATGGACTAGACCGTAAAGAGCACTGCAGGTGAGTTTATTCTGATTTCTTTCTGTTCCCCAAGGGCACTTCCTTCGAGACGCCATCTCCTTGGTGCGAAGGACATTGGGTCTTGGTACTATACGACCTCCACGCCGGATCATTGTATTCAGCATGACACTCGACACAGAGTCCTACCCGCAAAATATTCCGCAGCTCATCGCCGTTAAAGGGCCGCAGATCAGGCCGTGATCCGTGCTGTAGCTGTTGACCGTCAATGGTGACAAAGGCATCGAAGCCCACTGTTTTACCGGCAAAGGTATCCACCCCCTGATCAAGGGGCTGGAACGACCATTTTCCGTCCTTCTCCGTCACCGTCCCTTCGCCTAAACCCACAACCTTGGTGGAGGTATGGCAGTCAGCGCAGCTTCTCCCCTTGGCCTGAGTAGTATGCGGATTAATAGCAGCCATGGTAAAGCGGTTAAAGCCACCATCGACCTTCCCCTTTTCATCGACCAGGGTCACAACATCCTGACAGCCGGGGGTAACAATCACTACTTTATCTTTCCACACGGCCAGCATCGGCTTCTCGTAGCGAATGTAAGAGCGCCCTTCTTCCCACATCCCCGGAGTCTCTTTGAGGGTCAACTTGTCGAGATGGTTCCGGGCAGCATCACGCTTGGCGTGACAGCCATAACACTGCGGCACCCAGGTAGAATGACAGGCCTCACAACTGATCCGCTTATGGCCGCGGAAATCGCACACCCCCGGTTTCGGTGGTAGTAGCGGATGGACCTTCTCGCTCAGCTTACCGGTCAACTGCCATGTCCCTTCTTTGTGAATAACATTTTTCACCGGATTCCCCTTACGGGTTTTACCGGGATCTGCGGAATGACACATCTGGCAGGAGATCTCCACCTGCTCCTCGTAATGGGCATAACTCACCCCATCGCCCATGATCTCATTACGGGTATGACAATCAATACAGGCCAGCCCCTTTTTATGATGCACATCCTCGGCAATCTCCAGATAAAATCGGGAGCCCGGCAGTTGTTTGGCGCTCAGCCCCCCCTTCTCGTAAGGGGTGCCGTACCCCTCCGACTCAAAAACCCCGGTATAAGAGATACCAATGCGGCCGGAACGATTATGGCAACGGATACAGTTGACATCCTGCACCTTTTTGATCACCAGGGGATGAACCTTGGCCTTTTCACTTCTGGCGGCATCATCAAACCCGGTCACCGCTTTGCGCACTGTGCCTTCAGGCATGACGAAATGGCAGGCGGAACAGCCGCCCCCCTTTTCATTGAAAAAATCAGGGGCCCCAGGCAGGTCATTTTTCTGCTTCCAAAGATGACAGGTGGCGCAGAGCTTGCGATAGTAATCAAGGGCCAGGGAGTTCTTATGGCCGGTCAGCAATTTCTCGACAGTCAGATCCGTATTCTGGCTCTCCGATTCCCCCCAGTAAAAGAGCAGGGTGCCGATAATCCCACGATTGGTGGCCATCAGTGAATTCTTGACC
>CAITDH010000010.1 GCA_903891045.1 uncultured Desulfobulbaceae bacterium
CCGAATTGAAAGAAAATCTGCTGAAGGCTGGTCAGACTGAAGGGTGTCTCAGTTTTAGTGATTTGAACGAATTACTGCCTGATGAGATTAAAGACCCTAATGCTATTGAAAGTATCTTTAACTTTCTGGGGGACAATAATATCCAGATCGTCACCATTGAAAAAACTGGTGAAAAGAGGACCTTGTCCGGCGAGGTATGGGATCATGACAAGGTCTCCATGGATGACGAGGATGATCTGGCAGATTCCTCGATTGCAGTGGCGGGTGATGGGAGTCATGAAGCGGAAGAGACGACTACCACATACCTGCGGGAAATGGGGCAGTTTGATCTGTTGACCCCTGATGAGGAAGCGAAGTATTCCAAGTGTATCCGTCAGGGGTTTGATCAGATCATTCAAGCCATACGCGATGATGTCTCTGAGGTCGCCGAGATTGCCCTGCTCTGTGCACGGATTGATCTTTGGGAAAGGCGTGACCCCACCTTAAAACCAAAAAAACAGCAGCTCAACTTCATGCGTTACAGTGTGATCGCTGCCGCCAAGAAGTATTCCGACAAGCGCGAACTGCATGAAATGCAGGCCAAGATTGAGGCCTATAGTCGCTCCATTGAGTTTGCCAAGGATGCGATGATCCGGGCCAATCTCCGTTTGGTGGTTTCCATTGCCAAACGCTACATGCATCAGGGACTGACCTTGGCCGATCTGATCCAGGAGGGAAATCTGGGTCTGATGCGTGCGGTCTTCCGTTTTGATTATACCAAGGGTAACAAGTTTTCCACCTATGCCAGTTGGTGGATCAGGCAGGCCATTACCCGGGCGATTCTTGATAAAACCAGGACCATTCGGTTGCCTGTGCATTTTCTGGAACTGCGCAGCCAGTTTTTCAAGGCCTTTTACGCCTTGTTCAAGGAGCTGGGCCGGGAGCCAACGCCACTTGAGATCTCCAAGAGCACCGAGCTGCCCATGGACAAGATCCTGGCCATCCTTGAGGCGTCACGAGAGCCTATTTCTCTGGAGACCCCGGTTGGTGATGACGACTCGACCCTTGGTGATTTTCTCGAAAACAATGATTCTCAGTCCCCTTACGATATGGTACAGACCAGAGAACTTGCCGGTCGGGTTACCGAGATCTTGTCAACGCTCAGTGAACGGGAAGAAAAGATTATCCGGTTGCGTTTTGGTATCGGCGAGAAGGCTGAATATACCCTCGAAGAGATCGGCAAGCGGTTTAACGTCTCCCGTGAGCGGATTCGCCAGATTGAAAAAAAGGCCTTGAATCGCTTGCGCCATTCGAGTCGGCGTGATCAACTGAAATATTTTCTTGATTAGCAGTTGCGCGTGTATTGTGGGAAAAAGCCGGACTCAAGTTCCGGCTTTTTTTTTTGGAGCCGTTACGAAACAACTATTGTATATTTATCGTCTTTGTAACGGCTTCTTTGCCGTTTTGACATTCTAAATATCATACCCTTATATTTGCGGCTTATCATGAAATCATTTGTGCAACAGGCAGGACTCGGGGACATTCTCGAAAAGGTGGAGGCCGGTGAGCGGCTGAACCTGCAGGATGGGTTGGCCCTTTACAACAGCAAGGAAATCCTGGCCCTCGGCTATATGGCCAATCTGGTCAGGAACCGGATGAATGGCGACAAGGCCTATTTTATCTACAACCAGCATATCAATTATTCCAACATCTGTACCAATCTCTGTAAGTTCTGTGCCTTTGGCAAGGATAAGAGCTCGGATCTCGCTTATGAGATGGATCTGGCCCAGGTCAAGGAGAAGGTGCGGGCGAGGCTTGATGAGCCCATTACCGAGATCCACATGGTGGGCGGGATTCATCCTGACCTGCCTTTTGAATATTACCTGGAACTGCTGCGCGGGATCAAAGAGGTCAGGCCCGATGTCCATATCCAGGCCTTTACCTGTGTCGAGATCGCCCATCTGGCAGGACTGGCTGGTAAATCGGTAGCGGAAACCCTCAATGTCTTGCGGGATGCGGGCTTAGGCTCTATTCCTGGCGGCGGGGCAGAGGTCTTTGCGCCGCGCATCCGGGCCATCACTTGTGAGAAGAAACTGTCTGGCGAACAGTGGCTGGAAGTGGCCAAGACCGCCCATCGGCAAGGCCTGCACACCAATGCCACCATGCTCTATGGCCACATTGAGACCATGGAGGAGCGGCTGGAACACCTTGATGCCCTGCGTGCGGCCCAGGATGAGACCAAGGGCTTTCTCGCCTTTATCCCGCTCTCTTTTCATCCAAAAAACACCGAGATGAGTACACTGTCGCGTACCACCGGCATTGATGACCTGAAAAATATCGCTGTGGCCAGACTGTATCTTGATAACTTCCCGCACATCAAGGCCTACTGGGTCATGATCGGACCGAAGATGGCCCAGGTCGCCCTCTCCTTTGGGGCCGACGATATGGACGGAACGGTTAAGGAAGAGGTGATCACCCACATGGCCGGCGCCGATACTGATCAGGCCATCGGCAGCAAGACCCTGGTGCGTCTGATCAAAGAGGCGGGCCGGGTGCCGGTGGAACGGGATACGCTTTATAATGTGATCAAGGTGCATGCCTGATGATGGGTGCTGCTGGGGTGCCGGAAGGGATGATGGTGACTATTACCGACAAGGTCATGGCGGGTGGCAGGATCAGCGATGAGGAGTTTCTGGCCCTTGAACGGGATGCCGATCTCTACCAGCTTGGGTTTCTGGCCGATGGTATCCGGCGACGCCTCCATCCGGAGGGGAATGTCACCTATGTTGTTGACCGCAATGTAAACTATACCGATATCTGTGTCTCCGCCTGTAAATTCTGCGCCTTTTTCAAGGCACCCGAGGACCAGGCCGGCTATCTGCTTACCTTTGACCAGCTTGAGCTGAAGATCCGGGAGACGCAGGAACTGGGCGGGACCCAGATTCTGCTGCAGGGTGGGCTCCATCCAGATAAGCCGCTCGAATACTATGAAGAGATGCTGCGCTTCATGAAGTCCACCGGCATCCATGTCCATGGTTTTTCGCCCCCGGAGGTCTGTCATTTCGCCACTCTGTCGGGCTTGACGATCCGCGAGGTGCTACAGCGACTGATCGCGGCCGGTCTGGATTCCATCCCCGGCGGCGGAGCTGAGATCCTCTCTGATCGGGTGCGGCAGGCCACGGCCCCGCGGAAGTGTTCGGCGGATCAGTGGATTGAGGTTATGGAAGAGGCCCATCACCAGGGCTTGCGCACCACCGCCACCATGATGTTCGGTCATATCGAGACCGTGGCCGAGCAGCTGGAACATCTGCGCCGCTTGCGGGAACTGCAGGATCGGACCGGCGGCTTCACCGCCTTTATCCCCTGGCCTTTCCAGCCCGACAATACCGCCCTTTCCCAGCAGGTCGAGATCGAAAAGACCACCGGCATGGGCTATCTGCGCATGCTGGCCCTGTCGCGCATTTATCTGGATAACTTCGCCAATGTCCAGGCCTCCTGGGTGACCCAGGGACCGAAGATTGCCCAGCTTTCCCTCTTTTTCGGGGCCAATGATTTCGGCAGCACCATGCTCGAGGAGAATGTGGTGGCGGCGGCCGGGGTCAGCTTCCGGCTGTCTGAGCTGGAGATCAGGCGTCTGGTCGTCGATGCCGGTTTTGAACCCCGGCAGCGGCTGATGGATTATACGCTGATCAAGTAGGTCTCCTTGCCATCTTCCTTGGACCCATTCTCCCTGATCAAGAACGCTCCCCCTTCTCCTGCCGTTTCTCTCTATCTGGCCCCCTGGGTGGTGCCAATCAGCTCGCCGGTGATCCATGACGGCGCTGTTGCCATTGCCAACGGCAGGATCCTAGCGGTGGGCGGCTCTGCCACCCTGCGCGCCCAATTTACGGAGGCGCGCAGGTTGCGCTGTCAGGGGGTGTTGCTGCCCGGCCTAGTCAATGCTCATATCCATCTGGAACTTTCCGCCTATCCCCATATCGCACCTCCGGCCCCGGATGACACCTTCTGCGACTGGATCCGTTCCCTGCTGCACGTCAGGCAGGAGGGGGGGATTATCCCGGAGGCAATAGCCGGTGCGGCCCAGCAGATGCTCCAGCAACAGCACGATTCCGGTGTACTCCTGCTACTCGATATCGGCAATATCCCGCCCTCGCCACTGGAAACCAAGCCGCCTTCTGCCGAGGTCACTTTTCTGCTCGAATTGCTTGGGCCTAACGCCAAGGCGGAAGAACTGATCCTGGCCCGGATTGCCTCTCTGCCTGATTCGGTAGCGGCCACCCCCCATGCCCTTTATTCAACCACCCCCGGAATCATGAGCGCCTTAAAACAGAGGGCGGATCGCCTCCATCATATCCTTTCCCTGCATGTGGCGGAATCAGCCGACGAGATTGAACTCCTGCGCAGTGGCCAGGGCTGTTTCCGCAGCTTCTTGGCAGAGCGGGGCGCCTGGGAGGATACTTTTCCGCCCCCGGGAATTGACAGCCATGGCGCGGTGGAGTACTTAGAGCGTCTGGGTCTGCTTGACGCGGGTCTGCTGTGCGTCCACTGTGTGCAGGTGAGCGAGAAGGAGGTACAGATGTTGGCAGCGCACGGTTGCAAGGTCTGTCTCTGCCCCGGCAGCAACCGCTTTCTGGGTGTCGGCGTCGCGCCTCTGGAGCAGATGCTGCATCACCAGCTGCTTCCCGCACTCGGCACCGATTCCATCACCTCCAATGAAGCGCTTGACCTGTGGCGGGAGATGCGGATCCTGCGTGAAGATCATCCCGGGGTGAGTTCGGCCGAGATTATGGCCATGGCAACCCTGGGAGGAGCTGCGGCCTTGGGCCGTGAGCAGGATTTTGGCACCCTGGCCCCTGGCCGGAAAGCCATTTTCCTGAATGTGGACAGCCCCCTCCTGCAAGGCGTGCGGAACGAAGAGCAGTTGCTTGATGCTCTCACCGGTGGCGGCTGTCCCTCCACGATCCGATGGATTGTTGAAGGTTGAAAGGTACTTTTTCTGATGAAAGATTGGATGAGATGTGGATATCGTGGTTGAACCTGCTCGAGATAAAATGAAGAATCCTGCCGTAAACACATCGGCCTTGCCGATTTTCAGATTTTTTGCGGCCTGCGTGGTCGGTTTTTTCCATTTTGGCCAAAAGACTGATTTTTATCACCACGTCCCGGAGATATTCAAGGCCGGTGCGGAGATGGTTACCTTCTTCTTCGTTCTTTCCGGATTCCTGTTGTATTTAGGGTATCACCAGCGGGAGCTCGTATCGTTACGGCAATACTTTATGAAACGGGCGATCCGGATATTGCCCCTTTATTATGTGGCCTTCCTGATGACAGTCGTACTCAGGGGTATTGCCGGGAAATTGTCTTTTTCCGAGCTTTTCATTAATCTTTTCTGTCTGCAATCGTGGTTTGTCAGCCCAATCTCTTTTAACTTTACCAGTTGGTTTGTCTCTGATTTAGTGTTCTTTTATTGCCTTTTCCCGTTCATCCTCTCCTTTTTGAAAAAATATAGGCCGGCTCCCGCCCACATGATAGCAGCGAGCCTGTTGCTCTGGCTGGTCACTCAGGGAATCTTGACCAGACTTCTCAATTCGCATTTCTATCTTGGTTATCCCTCCCATTCCCATGATCTGTTGTTTTATCTTCCCCTTCCCCATTTTTGCAGTTTCTTCATGGGGATATGCGGCGCATACTGTGTCCGGAAATATGACCTCAGGGAGCGGCGGGGCGAGGTCGTCTCCTTGCTGACGACCGTACTCCTCTTGGGTGCAGTGGCGTTGTTGATTCAGACCCTGCCGAGATTCACCAGAAGTCTGGGGGTTGAGTTACCTTTTTATTCCAGCCTCTATGCCCCTGTTTTTCTGGCCGTGATCCTGAATATCACCCTCTCCCGCAATTCGTTATTGCGAATGTTGTCGTGGCCTCGTTTTGTGTTCTGGGGGGAAGTGAGTTACGCCCTCTATATCATCCAGGCGCCCATGGACGAGCTCTATAAGTATTTAATTCCCGGACTCTTTACGGTGTCGGAGGATGTGAAGTTTTTGCTGTTTTTTGTGTTGCTGGTATCGGTATCGGCCATGCTCACCTCGTGGGAGAAATCGGTTGTTCGGAGAATCGTGCGATGATCTCTTTGATGAAAAAGGTTGGCATCCATGAATAAGGATAAGAACGAGCAGGGAGGGTCAGCCAGGATCGGCATGGTCAACTATATCAACATGGCCCCGATCTATGAGAGCTGGAAGAAAAGGGCGCATCCGGCCCAATGGCAGCTGATAGAGGCCCCACCTGCTACCCTCAACCGGATGCTGGCGGCTGGCGATCTTGACCTTGGCTTTGTCTCCTCCCATGAGTACTGCGTCCGGCCTGAGTTGTACCGGATCCTGGCCGATCTGTCCATCAGCGCCAATGGTCCGGTGGGTTCGGTGTTTCTCTTCTCCCGGATTGATCCGGCCAAGCTGGATGGTTGTCCAGTGCTGCTCAGCGGCCAGTCGCAGACCTCTGTCTTTCTGGTCAAGATCATCCTTGAGGAGTTTTATGGGGTCAAACCCCAGTACAGCGTTGGAGATGTTGAGAGCGAGATGAGTTCCCAGGTCCAGGCGCTGCTGGCCATAGGCGATCAGGCCCTGCGGCTGGTTGGAGATCCCCAGTTTCCTTATCAGCTGGATCTGGGGGCGTTGTGGCGGCAGCATACCGGCCTGCCCTTTGTCTTTTCCGTGTGTGCGGTGCGGGAGGATTTCTGTCGGAGGGCGCCTGAGACCTTGGCCCTGATTCATCAGGAGTTTGCCAGTTGCGTCCGGGAAGGGCGAGAGAATCTGGAGGCCATCTGTCAGGTGGCGGCCCCACGGATTCCCATGCATCCGGATGAATGTTATGTCTATCTGCGGGCCATCGAGTATGATCTGGGGGCAGAGAAACAGTTGGCTCTGGAACGGTTTGCCGGTTATTTGATTGCGCGGGGCGAAGGGTCGGCGCAGGCGCTGCCGTTGAAAATTGAAGGCTGAAGACTGAAGACCGAAGGCTGACGGCTGAAGGCTGAGGACTGAAGGGTAAAAGGAGAGAGCGAAGGGAATGGGAAACAGGCAAGGTCCAAAAAAGATCCTGGTGGCAGTAACTGGCGCCTCGGGCATGTTGTATCTCCATTCCTTTCTGCGGGTTATCCAGGATCTTGATCTGGTGGTGCACGGCATCTGTTCCGAGGCCGGACACAAGGTGCTCGGGCTGGAAAAGGGGCTGGCCCCGCAGGATCTACCGGCGGTCAGCACCTGGTTTGACTGCCGTGATTTTGCCGCTCCTCCGGCCTCCGGCTCCAGCGGCTACGATGCCATGCTGGTCCTGCCCTGCAGCATGGGGACACTGGCCGCCATTGCCGCCGGGATCTCGGCGAATCTGATTCAGCGCTGCGCCGACGTGATGTTGAAAGAGCGCAAAGATCTGGTACTGGTGGTGCGGGAAACACCCCTGAACCGGACCCATCTCAACAATATGCTGGCGGCCCATGATGCCGGGGCGATCATCTGCCCGCCTATGCCGGGGTTTTACCTGCAACCGGTCACCCTGGAAGAGGCCGCCGATACCTTTTCCTGGCGGCTTGCCGATCAGATCGGGCTGGATATTCCGGGGCGGCGACGCTGGGGAGCAGAGGAACAATAAATGTTGAAAAAAATTGGTATCCTGCTGGAGATGGTGAAGTTCAAACTCACGGTCTTCGCCATGCCCTTTGCCCTGATGGGGGCCTTTCTCGCGGGTCGCGGGGCGCCGGATGGGATGACCTTTCTCTGGGTGGTCCTGGCCATGGTCGGGGCGAGGACCTGTGCCATGGGTTTTAACCGCATTGTTGACCGCCATTTTGATAGCGCCAATCCTCGCACTGCTGGCCGGGCCATTCCGGCAGGCGAGGTGCGGCTGAAGGAGGCCTGGGCCATGGTGTCCCTCGCCGGGCTCCTTTTTTTCTTTGCCTGCTATAACCTCAATGCCCTGACCCTGAAACTGGCGCCCCTGGCCCTCTCCCTGACCCTATTTTACTCCCTGACCAAGCGCTTCACCTCGTTCTGCCATCTGGTGCTCGGTGTCGCCCTCGCCTTTTCGCCCCTTGGCGGCTGGGTGGCGGTATCGGGCAGCCTGACCGGGTTCCCCTGGGCGCTCTCTCTTGGCGTTTTGTTCTGGGTGGCCGGGTTTGATACCATCTATGCCTGTCTGGATGCGGATTTTGACAGGGACTCCGGCCTCCATTCCCTGCCTTCCCGCTTAGGGCGGGAAAATGCCTTCCGGTTGGCAATCGGGTTTCACCTCCTCGCCTTTGTCCTCTTTACCCTGACCGGGGTCCAGGCCCGTCTCAATCTCTCCTATTATCTCGGCATCGTGCTCACTGCCGCAGTGCTGTTTTATCAGCATCTGGTGGTCAATCCCCGAGATCTGTCCCAGATTAAGGGCTCTTTTTTCTCCCTGAACGGAGTGATCAGCCTCACCCTCTTTGCGGCCACCTGGCTTGCGCTGCTGACCGGAAAAGGGTGAGACCTTGACCAGATTCTGGAGGACTCTCTGCTGCGCTCTCGTCCTGTTCTTTTGGATGATTGATTGCGCTGCGGCAGAAGCTCCTCCCATCGGTGTGGCTGATCCCGCTCTCCTTAGTTCTGCTTATGGTGGTGATGAAACCTTCCAGTATGATGTCTCCTGGAGTGGTGGCATTAAGATCAGTGAACTGCGTCTGCGGATAACCCGGACTGCCAAGGATCAGGACAGTTTTGAGATCCATGCCCGGGTCACTGATTATGGGACTTTCCGTTTTTTTTATCCGGTTGATGACACCTTTGTCACCTTGGTACAAGGGGAGCAGCGGTTGCCGGTCAGGTATGAGGTTGAGCAGAAAGAGGGCCGTGGCTATAAGGCGCATCGTCTGAGCCTCTATGATCAGGAGAGAAATCTCGTGCGTTACCGCAAAAATGATGAGCCGGAGCAGCAGTTTGTGATGGCCGGAAAGGCCCATAATGAGTTCTCCTCGTTTTTCTTCACCCGGGTGCTGCCCTTTACGCCGAACACCTCGGTCATTGTGCCCACCTTCGCCGATGAAAAACGGCATGAGGTGGTGGTCACTCCTCGGCAGTGGACCCGATTTGAGGAAACCCTGTTGGGGCCGGTTGATGTGATTGAGGTCCTGCCCCGCATGACCTTCAAGGGCCTGTACGATAAGAGCGGCGACACGGTGATCTGGTTCACCGATGATGCCTGCCGGATGCCGGTACGCATCCGCTCAAAGATCCTGATCGGCTCGCTCACCGCCGAACTGGTCGCGTACCACGGCACCTCCTGCGGGAGGCAGTGGAATCTGGAGCAGAAGGTATTGGATGAAGAGGCAAAGAAGAAGGTGGCGAAGATCAAGGGCGATTGATGAAGGATGCTGCGTTTCTTTTTATTGGAAAAATCGGCTCCAGGTGACGTAAACATTGGACGACAAGAACCGAATGAAGAAATCAAATCTATTACAGGTCATTCTTTCAGCTGCAGAATTCTTCTTCGTGGCGGTGTTCCTTGTTTCCTCCTGGCAATCTGATAGAGCGCTTGATAAGTCCGGAATTGGCGATCCAGAAAAGTTTATTTTTTGGGACAAATACGCTACTCTCGGCATTAAATATTTTTTTCTTCTGTGGGTTTTAGCAGTTATCCTTTCGCTATTTTTTAGGCGACGAAAACATTTTACCTCCGCAAAAACATATTGGATATCGTTGATTCCTGATGTTCTACTGCCACCATTGGCTCTGGGGTTGGGTTGGCTTGTTGTTTTAATCTGACTGAATAAGAAAACTCATGAATAAACCGATAAAAGTAACTTTTTCCATTTTGGTTGCCGTGTCTCTATTGGTGGGCGGGATAGCCTTGTTGACGAACACAAGCCAACATCCTCTACCCACAGAAACTGTGGCAGACAAGGTTCTCATAGAAAAAAAGGCAAGACGACTTACTCTTTTCAAGAATGGGAGATCATTGAAAGCTTACCGTGTCGCTCTCGGGCCGAATCCAGAGGGTAAAAAGGTGGAGGAGGGTGACAAGCGAACGCCCGAAGGAACGTATGTGATCGACCGGCGAAAAGAGCGGAGCAGCTACCATCGCGCGCTCCATATTTCATACCCGAATCCAGACGACATCGCCCAAGCTAAAGCACGAGGTGTATCACCTGGCGGCGACATAATGGTCCATGGACTACCTAATGGTCTCGGGTTTTTTGGAAAGCTTCATGTGAAAAGAGACTGGACACTTGGATGCATTGCTGTAACCAATTCAGAAATCGACGAAATATGGCGTGTAGTTCCTGATGGTACTACGGTGGAGATTGTTCGTTAATTAAGTTCGTACAATTATGAGGCGGCGCTGGACTTCATTTCAGCTGCTGTCACGGTTATATTTCACTGGCATTGAAAGAAAAAGTGTTTATACTTATCCATTTTATGTCCCTGAGTAAGTAGGGATCAAGCCCTGAACATTGCAATAACTGCATGAAGATTTTATTCTAATAACAAGGAGAATATAATGAAACTGATTCTGTTAGGCGCTCCCGGCGCTGGAAAAGGCACCGTTGCCAAGTTGTTGACCGCACTCGATGACTCTGTCCAGATCTCCACCGGCGATATCCTGCGTGGTGCTGTCCAGGCGGGAACCGAGCTGGGCAAAGAGGCTGAGGCCTTTATGAAACGTGGCGATCTGGTGCCCGATTCCCTGATCATGGGGATCATGGAGAAACGTCTGCAGGAGTCTGATTGCGCCAAGGGCTTTTTGCTCGACGGTTTTCCCCGCACCATTCCTCAGGCCGAGGAGTTGACCCAGCTTCTGGCCAAGCTCAACATTAAACTGGATATGGCCGTTGATATCGATGTGCCCCGTGATATTATCCTGGACCGTCTTTGTACCCGCCGGACCTGCGAGAATTCAGCATGTCAGGCCATCTACAATGTGAAATCCAACCCACCCAAGGTGGAGGGGATCTGTGACAAGTGCGGCGCCCGCGCTGTGCAGCGTGAGGATGAGACCGAGACGGCCATCACCCACAGGCTTGAGACCTATAACGAGAAGACCGCCCCTCTCATCGGTTTTTACCGGGAGAAAGGCTTGCTGATGAGCGTGCCTGCCACCTCCAGCGATGACGTCATCAACGCCGTGAAGGCGAAACTGAATCTGTAGGATTTTAGGTGCCGTTATGAAATAAGCAGTGCTTTTTTGATTATTTTATTACGGCACCTTATGCCGCTTCAAAGAAACAGCCAATCTTTTCCGGCTGTTTCTTTGAGTGGCTTCTGGCAGATACCATATGAGGAGGCTGGTCCGTGCATGACCGCTCAGCCTCCTTTCTTAACTCAGCAAGGAGTTGCGAGCAAATGACTCAGACAATTGTGACCACTGATTTTGCGGGACTGAACCTGGTGCATCGGGGAAAGGTCAGGGATATGTATGCCATTCCCGGTCATGACGATAAGCTGCTGATGGTGGCCACTGACCGGATCTCCGCCTATGATGTGGTGATGGATGACCCGGTCCCGGGCAAGGGTCGGATCCTGACCCAGATCTCTCTGTTCTGGTTTGATCTGCTCGGCGACATTGTTGACAATCACCTGATCACCGCCGATGTCAATGAATATCCGGCGCTGTGCCGGCCCTATGCCGATCAGTTGCGCGGCCGTTCCATGCTGGTACGCAAGACCCAGCCCCTGTCTATTGAGTGTATTGTCCGCGGCTACCTCTCCGGCTCCTTCTGGAGCGCTTACAAGAAAAATCCAACGGTCTGCGGTTTTGCCCTGCCTGCCGGGATGCAGGAGTCTGATCAGTTTCCCCAACCTCTGTTTACCCCCTCAACCAAGGCGGCCATCGGCGACCATGACGAAAATATCTCACTGGTCACCATGGAAGAGATGATCGGCAAGGATCGAGCCCGGGAGATCGCTGATATCAGCATTAACCTCTACAGTCGGGCCGCTGAGTATGCCCGGAAGAAGGGGATTATCATCGCCGATACCAAGTTTGAGCTGGGTGTCATCGGTGACAAGCTGATCCTGATCGACGAGGTGCTGACCCCTGATTCTTCCCGTTTCTGGCCGGTAGACGAGTACCAGCCGGGTCGGGGGCAGGCCAGTTTCGACAAGCAGTTCCTGCGCGATTATCTGTCATCGCTTGATTGGGGCAAGACTCCGCCGCCACCAAAACTGCCGGCGGAGATTATTGCCAAGACCAAATCCCGCTACGAAGAGGCCCTGCGCAAGTTGACCGAGGGGTAAACAGTTGGTGATGTGGCTCTGGGTTGTGCAGGGCGGGGGGCTTTTCAGGGTTATTCTGCAGGAGGATGAACGTCATGCTCGATTTTACGGAATACACCAAGATCTTTATTGCCTTGCTGGCCATCGTCAATCCCATCGGGGCCATCCCCATTGTCATTGCCCTGACGGCGGATGCCTCGGAGGAAGAATTTAAGCGGACCACCAAGACCACGGTGATTTCCGTCTTGGTGATTCTGGTAACGGCCTTGTTGACGGGTGAGTTTCTGCTTGGTTTTTTTGGGATCAGCATCAGCTCGTTTCGGGTTGCCGGCGGCATCCTGCTTCTGCTTATGGCCATCTCTATGCTCCATGCCCGCCACAGTGCGATCACCTTCAGCAAGGAAGAGGCTGATCACGACAGGAGCGACAGTCGGGAATCAGTGGCGGTCGTCCCGATCTCCATGCCCTTGCTGGCCGGCCCTGGGGCCATCAGCACGGTCATCCTCTACACCCAGAAAAGCCATGCGCCGCTTCACTATCTATTTATGGGGCTTGATATACTGCTGCTGGTGCTGACTCTGTGGCTCGCCTTCCTCTCCATTCCGTGGATCTCTAAACATACCAGCCAGACGGGTATCAATATCTTTTCCCGGGTCATGGGGCTGATCCTGGCCGCCATTGCCATTGAATTTATCGCCAACGGCATAAAGGGGTTATTTCCCACGCTTGCCTGAAAGATCTTACCTCAGCATAATGCCAAATCAATGACCTCGCTGATGTCATTGATGGTAACGATCTTCATATCTTCCAGAATATCTTCCGGAATTTCTTTAAGATCTGCTGTGTTTAACAGGGGGAGAATGACGGTTTTTACCCCTGCCCGACGGGCGGCAAGAATTTTGTCGCGTATCCCGCCGACCGGCAGCAC
>CAITDH010000011.1 GCA_903891045.1 uncultured Desulfobulbaceae bacterium
CAGCAGCGTTCTTTTTAGCAGGAGCCTTCTTCCCGCTTGAGGTTTTCTTAGGACTTTGGGTCTTCTTTGCCTCAACTGCTATTGCTGCTACTTCAGCTGCTTTACTCTTTGCCACTTTCTTTTCTTTTTTGGCCTCAATTGATTTCATCAAATTCTCAGGAATGCCACGGTCTATCCCGGCTTGTTTACGACTGGCTGAGAGAGATTTGGCACAAAGGGGTTGTCTCAATTTCATACCATCAGACCACCTGACCTCTACACTTTGTCCTAGGGGGTATTGATGTTATAACGGCCTGTAAATTATAGAGAATATCCTATTATTGACAATATACTGACACTGGTTGTCACAGCGGCAAGAATTTGATACGGTACCGGAATTCGAGAGTATTATCGTTCCGGTTCCGTAAGAGGTTAATCTATGCCGCAACTCCAGTTACCGATATTTGCCACAGGCATGAATGTGATCAATGCCAACCTTGGATATATGTGTACAGGCAACAGCCTTACCTATTTTTATGGCTGCCTATCCGTATTCACCCATGATGTTGATGACCAGCGGTCTTTTCGCATGATTACCAGTCAGTTTTATGCCAACGGCAGCGCTACGCAGGCCGAAATTTGCCGGGCCTTTGGTGTGAGTTCGATCAGTGTCAAACGATCGGTCAAGTTGTATAGGGAAAAAGGAATCGCTGGTTTTTTCGAGGAACCAAGAAGACGGGGGGCTGCGGTGTTGACGCCGGAGGTGTTACAAGACGCACAGAGGCTTTTTGACGAAGGACTGGAGATCTCGGAAGTTGCAACCAAACAGGGAGTGCTGGCGGACACACTACGCAAGGCTATTCGGTCAGGAAAGCTGCACAAACCGATAAAAAAAAAGATGCGAGTATCGAATCCGTAAATCGGGCCAGCAGTAAGAGTGGAAGAAGCGCGATTGATGCGGCGGCGACCATCGGAATGGGCGCCACTGATGTATTGGGGAGAATTGCCACCAGTCTATTTCGGTGTGAAGCGTTTGCCCCGGTTTTTTCGTGTTGTTATGACGTGCCGAACGGGGGCGTACTCTTGGCATTGCCCGCGCTCATCGCCGTCGGTTTGCTTGTTCACACGAGCAAGTATTTCGCGCTTCCCCGTGGATTTTACCGGCAAGACACCATTTTTCTGCTTCTGGCCTTCATGGCCCTGACCCGCCTGAAGACCGTTGAGGATCTGCGTTATTGTTCCCCTGGAGAATGGGGTAAGCTTTTGGGCGTGGACCGCATTCCTGAAGCTAAGACACTTCGGGAAAAGGTCGGGATACTGTCTCATGAGGGAGAGCCGCGTGCATGGGCAGGAGAACTCTGCCGGGACTGGATGACGACGGATCCTGACTCAGCCGGAATATTATATGTGGACGGTCATGTCCGAGTCTACAATGGCAGCCAGACAGAGTTGCCGAGACACTATGTAAGTCGTCAGAAGCTATGTCAACGGGCAACGGTTGATTACTGGGTCAATGCCATGGATGGTCAGCCTTTTTTTGTAATCAACAAAGCTGT
Organism: uncultured Desulfobulbaceae bacterium; assembly: GCA_903891045.1. GTDB lineage: Bacteria > Desulfobacterota > Desulfobulbia > Desulfobulbales > Desulfocapsaceae > UBA2270. Next base: position 1,536 of record CAITDH010000011.1, read on the forward strand.
CGACCCGGGCTTGCTGCAAGTGTTGGAAGAGGAGATCGTCCCTCGTCTTGAGCGTGAAGTCGCCAGGCAAGCGAGCATATTCGGCATTGATAATATCTCGCCTCATCATTTTACGATCGTTTTTGATCGAGAGGGGTATAGCCCGGCGTTTATGGGCAGGATGAAGGAAAAGGGGATCGCCTGTCTTACCTACAACAAGCATCCAGGATCCGACTGGCCCGAAGAGGAGTTTCAACGCCAATCGGTTAAACTTCAGGCTGGAAACGTTATTGAGATGTGTCTGGCCGAGAGAGGCGTTTTCCTTGGTGGAGAGCTGTGGGTACGGGAAATCCGCAAATTGACGGAAAGCGGTCACCAGACATCAATCCTCTCAACCGACTTCATCAATGACTGTGGACCTGTTTCGGCCGCTATGTTTGCCAGATGGTCTCAGGAGAACTTTTTTAGATATATGCGCCAGCACTTCAATCTTGACCGCCTAATCGACTATTCAACGGATGATATTTCTGCGACCACTAAGGTGGTCAACCCTCAATACCGGGAGCTTGATGGAGAGGTGCGTAAAGGGGTAGCTAAACTCAATCGAAAACGTAAGGAGTTTGGTGCGATCATGCTTAAGGATACGATAGAACCAGGCCAGGTTGAGGCCTATGAGCAGAAGAAGTCGGCATTACAGGAAGAGATCGCCGTCAAGGAAAAAGATCTAGCGGAATTGAAGGTCTGCAGGGCTGCTACTCCAAAGCATGTCACTCTAGGGGATTTGCCTGAGAATGAACGGTTCAGGCAGCTTGGGGTGCGTAGTAAATACTTTATTGACACGATCAAGATGGTCGCGTACCGGGCGGAAACAGCAATGGCCGGAATTGTTCGTGAAAAATTAAGTCGGCACGACGATGCCCGAACTCTTCTCAGGGGGATCTATACGACTACGGCGGATATTGTCCCGGACGAGGCAGCCGGCACCTTCACTGTTCGTCTCCATCAACTGGCCAATCGGATGAGTGGCGAAGTTGTGCGACATCTTTGCAACGAATTAAATGACTCCATGACCCTATTCCCTGGCACCAATATGCGCCTGATTTACGAATTGGTGTCATAGTAAAATCTCCAGAGGTCAGGTGGTCTGAAGTTACTGGCAGCCCGATGTTAGGCATGTTTTTATTGCTTTATTGATTTTACTCTAAAACACACAAATCGTTTCAGCATCTTTATCATGAACCAGCACCA
>CAITDH010000012.1 GCA_903891045.1 uncultured Desulfobulbaceae bacterium
TACTGGCCTATCCTGAGCTGTTGAGTGGGTTTCTCACAAATCCAAAGATTAAAGGGAAACAGTATCTGATTCAGATTGCAGGTGAGCTTCGCTCTGATGATTCAACTCTGGCCTTGATGGAGCTGGTTGCTGGTTCCCAGGATGAAGCGGAGATTAAACTTGTTCTGGAGACCCTTGGTCTGATTGGAGATCCTGAGGCTATTAATCTCCTGACGGATTATCTCTATGCTGCTAATCGAGATCTGATTATAGCGGCAGTTCAGGCGCTTGGCCAGGTTGGAACACCGACGGCCATGCATCGTCTGGCCGAGCGGATGGGGACGGATAATGAACTTGATTTCATGATCCTCTCTATCTTTGCCGATGTTCAGGATCAGGTGTCCCTGGAAAAATTGAATGAAACCCTGCGCTCCCATTATGCCCATATGCGGACCTATGCGAAGCAGGAGATTGTCCGGATCGGGGCCAAGGCTGTTCCCAACCTGATAGAGAACCTTTTACGTGATGATGATGCGGATTTTCAGATTCATACCTTGAATGTCCTGGGTGATATCGGTGATGAGTCGGCAATTACGTCGATCCGAAAGTTGTTGGGGCGTGAACCCAAGAGCGCCAATGTTCGGTTCGCGGCCTATGAGTCCCTGGCCCTTCTGCCTTTGCGGAAAGGGGCCTACACCTTGACTGCCGGACTGACGGATAAAGAGGATCATGTTTGTATGGCTGCTGCCAGGGCCATAGATCGGAACTATTCTGATATCTTGGTGGCTGGTATCAAGAATCTGTTGATGGAAAAGGATGATGATGCGCGGCATATTACCAAGATCATCGTCAATGGTCAGGTTGACAAGATCTTCATGAGCCTTGCCGGTGAGGCCTATTTCCAGGAAATGGCCATGATCTATCTGCCTCATGCCCATCAGGATATAAGACAACATTACCACGCATTGTTGAAAGATGCGGGGATGGATGATTTTGCAAGACTTCTGGATGGCACTGAAGAGGAATCGGTTAAACGGAAAGTAGTGGCCGTGGATGACTCCCGGATGATTCTCAATATCTATAAGGCCACCTTGCATGAATTGGGCTATGAGCCGGTACTGTTTGAATTTCCGGCGTCAGCCCTGGAGTGGTTGGAGAAAGAGAAACCAGCCATGGTCTTGACTGATCTGAATATGCCGGAGATCACCGGGGTAGATCTGACGGCCAAGATACGGAAAAAATATTCTCCTGCTGAGCTGCCGGTGATCATGGTTACTACCCAGAACGAGGCGAATGATAACAAGGCAGCCTTTGTCGCCGGGGTGAGCAAGATTATTCAGAAGCCTTTTAATGCGGCATCATTGAAGGCGGCGATGGCTGAGTTTATTTGAGAGTTGAATGCTGTGGCTCAGGGGATAGGCTGTAGGAGAGAATATAGCCTAACAGCCTAAACATCCTGAGTAGTTGCAAGCTGCTTCAGAAGTTCTGGAAGCTGGTGAAAGTATCTGCCCACGTCCTCTGGTCTATGGGCATCAGAGCCTATAACCAGCGGAATCCCTCTGGCTATGGCCATCTGGATAATAGCCGGTGCTGGAAAAGGCGTGCCGCGGATAGCAAAGCCTGATGTGTTGATTTCAAGGGCCATGTTCTTGGCCTTGACGGTGTCAAGCAGCTCTTCAATCTGTTGCCAGTGGCCTTGGGTGAATTGCAGTTCTGGCTGAAAACGAAGGGCGGCGTCCAGATGGCAGAGTACCGTGCCGGGAAGGATGGATACGGCTTCAATGAGGGTATTGAAGTAGTTATCAAGGACCTTCTCACAGCCTGTTTCGGCAATAGCCCGCACGTTTCTTTCTTGTCTGCTGACCAGATTCAAGTCAAAGGCTTGATCAGGAACCGGCATGAAATGGTAGGAAATCCCTATTTGATCCCAGGATCGCCTGCTCAGGCGATCCTGCAGTTCCTGATGTTGGGTGACGCTATACCCTACCTCTACCCCTAAACCGATACTCAACTGGTTGCTATACTTATCCTGCAGTTTCTGTCCTTCCGCGAAATAGTCATCAAAGTCCTGATCCGTCAGCCAGGTTGTTTCAAAGTAATTGACGCCTGTTGCCTCCATATGCTCAAGGAAAACAATATGGCTCAGCCCTTTGTCGATTGCTGACAGCACATACTCTTCCATGGTGCCAGTGGCATGGTGGCACCATCGGGTGTGCATATGACCATCGAAAGAGAGATCGATCGGGGGTGTGTTTGACATCGGGCTGCGGTGGATTGGTGCTCAGGCGTTTCCCTTGGGGAAAAAATGGACAATGCCATCAATCTCTGAGGTGTCACAGATATGGCCAAGGTCCAGTTCCAGATCAAGAAACTCACCGATGCCGCCAAGGTTCAAGGACAAGGCAGGGCCATCTGGTAGATGGTAGATCAGGGTTTGAACCTGAGCATAATTAATGGGTCGGACAAAAAGCTTCATTGCATATACCTGTGTTGCTCAATTACTGTGATTGATAATTGTAAAGTTAGTAAAGTAGGGTAATTGTGAAGTGACTATAAGGATTTTTGCAGTAAACTGCAAGGGGTATGAATATCATTGTATAACGGCCATGAAATAGGTTTGACAGTGAAAGGGTATATGCTTATTATCTAAAATTCTGTGGATGAACTTTTCCTTTTTATTGTTTGCTGATTTGGCAATCTGATAACCAAAATTTGATATAAGGTGAGAGTATGAGTGAACAAAAAATGAGCGGCAAAGAGAAGGTTCTCTTTGGTAAAGCAACAAATCCATCCAATATCCTGCCGCAAAAGCTGACCTTGGATAGTAAGATTAAGTTTCGCTGTCATCCAGGGGTGTCGTGCTTTACTGCCTGTTGTGGGGGAATCAAGATTATCCTGACCCCTTATGACATCTTGCAGTTGAGAAAACGGTTGAATCTGCCGGCCCATGAGTTTTTGCATCAGTATGCGACCCCTGTCTATCTTGAACAGACCGACATGCCAGGTGTGGCTATCAAGTTGCGTGAAGATGATCAAAAATGTCCTTTTGTGACCCCTGAGGGATGTACGGTCTATAGTGATCGGCCTTCTGCCTGTCGTTATTATCCTGTGGGTATGGCCGATTTCCATGAGGGTGGTGATAACAAGAGTAAGGATGGAGACCAGAACGACGAAGAGAAATTTTTCTTTATCGTCAAGGAAGAGCACTGTAAGGGATTTGAAGAAGATAAGGAGTGGACTGTTCGTGAATGGCGTGCGGATCAGGGCGTTGATGTGCGTGATGAGATGAACAAGGAGTGGTTGCGTCTGGTTATGCGGCGCAAATCATTCGGCCATCAGGCCACCCTCTCGGAGCAGGCCAAGCGCATGTTCTTCATGGCCTCAACAGATCTTGACCATTTTCGGACCTTTGTCTTTGAGAGTTCCTTCCTTGATACCTTTGTTATTGATGATGAGACGGTTGCCAAGATTAAAGAAGATGATGTGGAGCTCATGCTCTTCTCTTTCAAATATCTGGCTGCTACCCTGTTTGGCGCCCAAGGCATGAAGATACGAGAGGACAAAATCCAGGCCAAGGTAGTGGAAATCAAGCAGCGTCAGGATGAGTCTGTTCTGGAATCGGTTCAGGATTATGAAAATATCAAACAGCAGCGGGAAATGGAAAAAAAAGCTGAAAGCTGAAAACTAAAAGCTGTAAGCGAATAATAAAAAAAGGGTTTCGGAAAGTAGTTTCCGAAACCCTTTTTTTTATGGGTAAAGATTATTGAGCCTGCTCTCTGAAAGAGCAGACTCAAACGGCTAGATTATTTTTCTGGTTCAAGGGCTGCGGCCCGAGCCTTCAGGAACTTCCAGGACTTAGTCACATCCTTCTGGGACAAAGCCATGAGCTCGTCGGCATGGGCTGGATTCATCATCTTGAGCATACGGTAGCGGTTTTCAGCCATGGCGTATTCTTCAAAGGTGATGGTGGGTTCCTTGGAGTCGATGGTCAGTGGATTCTTGCCCGCAGCCTCAAGATCAGGGTGGTAGCGGTACAGCGGCCAGTGCCCACATTCAACCGCTTTCTTCTGCTGATCCAGACCCTTGGTCATGTTGATGCCATGGTTGATGCAGTGGGCGTAGGCGATGATGAGCGATGGACCATCATAGGCCTCTGCCTCGGCAATGGCCTTGGCAACCTGAATGGGGTTGGCGCCCATGCTGACCTTGGCAATATAGACATTACCATAGGTTGAGAAGATCATGCCGATATCCTTTTTCGGCATCTTCTTGCCGCTGGCCGCAAACTGAGCGGTCGCTGCCCGGGGAGTGGATTTTGACATCTGGCCACCGGTGTTGGAGTATACCTCGGTATCCATGATCATGACGTTGACATTCTCGCCGGAGGCCAGAACGTGATCAAGACCGCCGTAGCCAATATCATAGGCCCAGCCGTCACCGCCAAAGATCCA
>CAITDH010000013.1 GCA_903891045.1 uncultured Desulfobulbaceae bacterium
GAACAGAAAAGAAGTCGCCCCCATCAGACACAGGAGAAGCAGGGATACGGCAAGGGTCAACCGGTTTTTCATGGTTAGCTTCATGAGCAGAGCCCTTGATGAGAAAAAAAAGAGCCCCTTCCTTGAGGTACCTGTACGCCAAAAAACGAAAAACGTGCAGAGACTCCCTGCAGACTACCTCGGATCTTCATAGAAGATGTATGAGGTCGAGTAATCACTGAACTCAAAATAGACCTTTTTTTCATTGGCATCGGCCACGCCGTTCAGATTTTCGTCGAGGACGCCGTAGCCATACCGATAGGGCCGATCTTGCTTGCCATCAGTGGCCGTAGCAGTGCTGAGCTTATCGATCTTCAAAAAACGTCTTACCAGTTTTTCACCGGCATAGACCTCAAGGACGCCGTTTGTTCCCGTCCAATTCTGCACCGCCCGGCCAAATTTATTCTGCGTCTCCTGAGTACAACCGCCAAGGGCCAAAAGGGCAAGAATAAGCGAACATGTCATTTTCATAATAATCTCCTTTAATGGCATCAACCAAAGTGTTGAGACCGACTCTCCTCAACCTGCGACCTTCAGTCTTCAGTCTTCAGCCTTATTACGGCAAGAACAGCTCCTACCGTGAAAATATCATACTCAAAACCCGGTAAATGAGCTTTGCCGCCAGAAAGTCGGCTGCCGGGCAGTGTGGCTGCGGCACCAGGCCGATCACATCCAGACCGACAATCCTTTTTTCACTGGCCACCTGACGAATAAGCCGGGTGAGCATATACCAATCGATTCCACCTGGTTCCGGTCGTTCCACCGAGGGCATACAGGAGGGATCAAGAACATCAAGATCAATGGTGAGATAGACAGTATCACTGAGCATATCAAGGGCATCGCCCGCCGCACTCACCCCGTGATAATGGAGATCACGGGCAAACACCATCCGATCCAGATCCACCTTGGCCCGCTCCTGGTGATCCATGCTGCGAACACCAATCTGCACGGACTCACACATCTCATTTACCCTGGTCATGACACAGGAATTGCCATACCCGACATCGGCTGAAATGGGACGGAGATCGGCATGGGCATCAAAATGGACGACACTCAACTCGCTGTAACGTTCCACCGCTGCCTGGATAAGACCGATACTCACCAGATGCTTGCCGCCCAATCCCACCACCAGTTTGCCGTCACGAAAAAGGGGCGCCGCCAGCTGCCGCACCTCATCAATCATATCAATGGGATTATCCCGCGACAATGCCGGCGGCAAGGTGCAAATGCCCTGCCGATAGACCTCAAAATTGGTTTCAAGATCAAACAAGGTAAGACGGGAAGAGGCCTCCAGTATGGCCTGCGGCCCACGATCAGAGCCTTTGAGCAGGGTAGCTGTCCCATCATAGGGGATGGGCAGGACAACAGTCTTGGCGGTTTTATATTCAGTATATTTTTGAGGAAGAGCAGCAAAATCCATAAGGTCACCAATATTGCCATAAAAACGGCAGTTCCCCCTGCCGCAGGGTTACTGTCTCTGGGAACCTGGCTTGCCACATTGCAACACAATTCAGGCCACCCAGGAAATCATCCTTCTCATTTCCTGCCAGAGACATCACGCATACAGAACAATTTTTATTCTATATCATCCCTGTTAAAATAAAAAGGACTGATACCGATATTCGTTACCCGACGTTCTGCCCTCCGCCATTATTGCCTGTTCCGCCAGCTCCCGCCTGGCCCGGTGCCGCTGCTATTTGTTGCAGAATCGCCAGCACCTCAGGCGAAATGGACTTGAGATGCAAATCGGTCTGCGGAAATGGGATGGCGATTCCCGCCTCCTTGAATTTCCGGAACAGGGCAAAATAATACCCACTGATCATCCCTGTCTGGGCGTTGATCTGATTCATCCAGCACCAGGGCCTGATCGAAAAATCAAGGCTGTTGTTGCCAAAGCCCTCGAAGGCAATACGCAAGGGATGCTCCGGGTCTTCCTTGGTAATCTTGACCTCCCGAGCCGCCTCTTCGGCCAGGCGAACCACCTCCGCCGGATCGGAATCGTAGGAAACCCCAAAAGGGACCTTCAGCCGGCGCCAGTTATCTTCATAGCTCCAGGTATTGACCCGGTTGGACACAAGTTCAGAATTAGGAACAATGACATCCTCTCCGTCAAAGGTTCTGACAATGGTGGCCCGAATCGAGATCTTTCTGACCTCACCTGTCACCCCGGTTTGCAGCTCCACGTAATCGCCGACCTGGATGGTCTGTTCAGTAAGCAGGATAATCCCACTGATAAAATTATTGGAGATGGTCTGCAGACCAAACCCCAGGCCCACACTGAGCGCCCCAAAGATCATGCCCAACTGACTGACATTCACACCGACGGTCGAAAGGAGAATGAGGATACCAATAACCAGCGCCGCATAATAGATAAGGGTAGTCATCGAATTGACCGCCCCCGGCGTCATCGCCGTCTTCTCAGCTAAAAGATTCGCGGTCTTCCGGCGGACGACCTTGAGAAGCCGCACCCCAATCAACAACAGGACCAGGACCTTGCAAAGAGTGATCAAGGTGATTGCTGTTTGACCAATGGTGATCAGAGGATAAAACAGGACGGCCCTGACCAGCTCCCATTTATTGGTCAGATAGGTCAGCCCCCAGGAAAGGAAACGCTCGCTCCTGTCCATCCGGTTGAGCAGAAGCTGCAGGACAAGCTCCATCTCTTCATGCAACTGACCAAGATCATGAATATTATCAGAAATGCCGAGAATAAAAACGTCCAAATTACCCGTTGTCTTTTCTGCCTGTTTGGCAAAGATCGTCTCACCGGAATGACCGCTTGCCCCCACCTTATTGGTCATGACAACCAGACGCTGGGTCAGATCCGCTCTTTTTTGCGTGGCCAGAGACAGGTCCCGGACCAGGGCCTCTTTTTTTACGGTCAGCTCTCCCCCTTTTTTCCGCCACTGTTCGACAAAAGCTGCGGGCTTTTTCCCGGTCGACATCTCAATAGAGGCAGTAAGCCATTCCTGTTTGAACATCAGACCCTGAATCTCCAGATCTAGATTCATCTTTTCCTGAATAATGGACTTTTGCCGGAAACTGATCGCCTCAAGCACCAACTCAAGCCTTTCCTTCTCACTCTCCAGGGCGCCTGCCGCCATATCGTCTTTTACCTTCAGACCCATGGCCGTAACGGCTTTATCCAATTTTGATTCGGCAACCACGCTTTGCTTGTCCAGGTCTAAATGTTCAGCATTCAATCTGGCAAGACTGCTGACATGACTCTCGTTCAGCGCATCCACCTTTTTTTTCAGCTCCGCGGTATCATCCTTGCTGATCCGGAGTTGCCCAAAGACCTTCTCCGCCAAAGAGCTCGCCTCCTTGGCAACACCACGCACATCAGTCAAGGCCTTGTTCAGCTTCGGCCTTTTAAGCTGGAGAATGGCGTATTCATGTTGCAGGCTCAAGATATGCGCCAGATTTTCATAGGCCTGATATCGGCTGCTGTCCTCTGATTTCACCTGGGCATACAGAGGCAACAAGGCGGTCAACTCATCCTTCAGGACAGCAAGCCTGGCCTCCCCAGAGCTAAGACTCTCCTCATACAAGCCAAGTTGCCGTGCAACTTTCTGCTGAAAAGAGACCACGTCCTCAAATACGGCCAGATTGTACGGAGGAGAGCCGGGATCCGGCAGCTGCAGGGGCGGAAATTCCGGCCGAACCAGCTCCGCCTGCAGGTTTTTCAACTGAAAGGAGAGGCCCTGAAACAGATCAAGAAGGGCGGTAAAAACAATCGTCTCCTTCTCCTCTTTCTTCTTTCCCATATCTTTGGTGATCAGGGCAACAAGGCCATCAATCTGGGTCTGCCGTTTGCCGACAAATGCGGTAATTTCTTCCGCTTTGCCTTGATACAACTGGGTTTCAAGGGCAGCAGGAATATCCGGCAGCTCAGCGTGCGCAGATGAGAAAAAGCAAAGAACAGCAAACAGAAGAGAGAGGGAGGAAAAACGAAGGATTCGCATAAGAACACGTTCTCAGAAAAGATGAAAGGCACTACTCATGGTATCAGTCTGAAGGTTGATAGACTGAAGACCGAAAAAACCTTCAACCTATCAACCTCAACACCTGAGATCTATTTCAGTTTAATCTCAGTCCACAACTTGTTTTTCAGGCGCCGAACCTTGGCATTGGTGGCCTCCAGGGTTTCGAGGGTGGCCAGGGCCTGCTGATCGGGGAAGATGGCGGTCAACTGTTTGAGCTCGGGATTGATAAAGGGCAGGGCCGCAGCATTAGGATTGCCGGCCCCGACATCATTACTGAGGCCGGCGGCATTCTTGCCGTCCATCAGAAAATCAATGAACTGGAGGGCCAGTTTTTTATTCTTCGCCTCCTTGGGGATGACCATATTGTCGAGAGCCAGCACCGCCCCTTCTTTGGGCAGGATAAAATGAACCGTAAAATCACGCTTGGCAGCCAGGGCATCATTCCGGGCCTGAACCATGTCACTGGAATAGCCATGGGCAACCCAGATATTACCAACCGTCAACTCCTTGATATAGCTTGAGGAATTAAATGCGGCCCAATAGGGTTTTGCCTTCATGATCACCTGCTGCGCCAGGAGAAGATGTTTTTCATCCGCATCATTGACCGAATAGCCAAGATACTTGAGGGCCGCGCCGAACAGTTCATCGGCGTCATCCATGACCGTCACCTTCCCCTTGATCTTCTCCAGCACCTGAGGATCAAAAATGACCGCCCAACTGGTAGGCTCAATCCCCTTTTCTTTCAGCCGCTGCTCATTAAAACCGATCAGGGTGGTGGTATAGGCATAAGGCAGGGAATAGACGTTGCCGGGATCATACGAGCGATTGAGAAAGCCGGGATCCTGATTTTTGATATTGGCCAGACCGCCTTTATCCAGCTTCTCCAGAAATCCTCGTTGAATCAAGGCCTGCACCGCATTCTGAGTGGGAATGACCAGATCATAGCCACTGGCCCCTGCCAGGAGTTTGGCCATCATCTCTTCGGTGCCGGAATAATAATCCTGGACCACCTTGCAGTTACAACTCTTTTCAAAACTGGTGACCACCTCTTTTGAAAGGTAGTTATTCCAGTTAAACAGGTGCAACTCCTCACCGGCCAGCACTGGAGAGGCCAAAAACAACAATATCAGTAAAACCAATAACCTCTTCATGTCACTTTCCTCTTGTTGATTTGATTTTATTCGCCACGAAAAACAGCAGGAGACAATCGTGATGCCACGGTAATCACCACCAGGGTCAGCAGCATCAACAAGGTTGACACTGCATTGACCTCAGGGGTCACCGCAAGCTTGACCATGGAATAGATCTGCAGCGGCAGGGTTGAACTGCCGACACCAGCCGTAAAAAAGGTGATCACAAAATCATCGATGGACAGGGTAAAGGCCATAAGGGCGCCGGCCAGGATCCCAGGCATCAACAAGGGCAGGGTAATCTCGCGAAAACAACGCCAGGGCGAGGCCCCAAGATCGCGGGCCGCCTCAACCAGACCTGGGTCCATACTTGATATCCGGGCCTGCACCGCCAGGGCCACAAAGCCGATACAGAAGGTGATATGGGCCAGGATGATGGACAACAGCCCAAGCGTCATATTGACCATGATAAAGAGCACCAGCAGACTGACCCCCATCAGGATCTCCGGCATGGCAATAGGCGCCAGCACCAGCATCTGCAGGAGACGCTGACGCGATTGCTCCATGGCAAGTCCGGCCAGGGTGCCAAGGACAGTGGCCACAACGACGCTGACACTGGCAATGATCAACGAGTTCATGGCCGCGGTCAGCATCTCCTGATTATGAAAGAGTTTCCCGTACCACTTCCAGGTAAAGCCAACCCACTCGGCGTTCAACCTGGAGTCATTAAACGAGAAGACCACCACCAGAACCAGGGGCAGATAAAGGAAGAGATAGACCAGCGCAGCACTGATCCATAATAACACGTTTCTTCTCTGCATTATCGCCTCTCTCGCCTCAACGTCGTTGCCCTAACCTAGAACCAAGCAGGACCACGGCCACCGCGGTCACGGTCAGCACCATGGACAGGACACTGCCAAAAGGCCAGTCACGGGACTCCATGAACTGTTGTTTGATGACATTGCCGATCATGATCCCATCGGTGCCACCAAGCAGATCAGGGATCGCAAACATGCCCAGCACCGGAATAAAGACCAGGATCGAACCAGCGGTGACACCGGACAGGGAGAGAGGCCAGGTAATGAGCCAGAACCGCCGCCACTTCCCGGCACCCAGATCCTGGGCCGCATCCAGCAGATCAAGATCATGTTTTTCCAGATTGGCGTACAAGGGCAGCACCATAAAGGGCAGATGCACATAGACCAGACAGACCAGCATCGCCGTCGGACTGTACATCAGGGTAACCGGCCCGGCGCCAAAGAGATCGAGTACCCCGTTGAGCATCCGGGTCAAGGCCCCGACCGGACTAAAGATGATCATCCAGGCATAGATGCGGACCAGGAAATTACTCCAGAACGGCAGGATCACCAGCAGGAGAAGGAGGTCACGAGACTTGCGGCTACTGCGGGCGATCATTAGGGCCAGGGGATAGCCCATAATCATGCAGACCAGGGTGGCAGTAACAGCATATCCTATTGATTTTACAAACAAACGAAGATAGATATCGGTACCAAGTAGTCGCTGCCAGTTTTCCAGGGTCAGATCAAAGGTCAACCGACCATTTTCATGCACATACCAAGGCGCAAGTCCGCCATATTCTCCGGGATAGCGGAACGAGGCAAAGAGCATGATCAAGGTGGGCGCCGCAAAGAATATCAACAGATATGCCATGGGCGGCAGGGAGAGCAGATATTTGGACCAGGACTTGCCCTGCATGATGTCAGTCCAGCACCAGATGGCCGGCATCGCATGACCAGGCAACCTCAACCTGATCACCGACTTCAAAGAAATTGGTCCGTCCGGATGCCGAATTGGCAAGCAGGGCCTCAAGCAGAAGACCATTGGCCAGGGTGACAATATAGACGGTCACATCTCCCAGATACAACAGATCATGGACATGCCCCGTAAAATGGGACTCGTCATCGGTAGACTTCACGATAGCAGCAGCAATGCGGATCTTTTCCGGACGCAGGGTCAGGGCACAACGACTGCCGGCGGCAAACTTCGCCTCCGACCTGCATACATGCACCGGGCCAAGCCCGTCCAGCTCCACAATAACATCATCTCCCTGCTGTTCCCTGACCAGCCCCGCCAACAGATTGCATTTACCAATAAAATCAGCAACAAAACGACTATTAGGAAAGCCATACAACCGTTCAGGAACATCCACCTGGACAATCTTGCCGCTATCCATCACCGCAATCCGGTGTGACAAGGCCAGGGCCTCGCCTTGATCATGGGTCACATAGATAAAGGTAATCCCGATATCCTTCTGCAGATTAATCAGCTCAATCTGCATCTGTTCACGTAGCTTGGCATCGAGTGCCGACAAGGGTTCATCGAGGAGCAACAACCGGGGACGGTTCACCAGGGCCCTGGCAATGGCGATCCGTTGCTTCTGGCCACCGGACAAGGCATCGGGATAGTGCCTGGCCTTATCGGGTAGACGCACATCCTCAAGCGCCTGTGCCACCCGGGCCTTAATTTCTTTTTTGGCAATTCCTGCCATCCGCAAGGGAAAGGCAATATTCTCGGCCACCGTCATGTGGGGAAACAGGGCATAATTCTGAAAGATAGTATGAAGGGGACGGCGTTCAGGAGGAGCAGCAAGAATACTTTTGCCATCAAGCAGGATATCGCCGCCATCCGGTTGATCAAATCCGGCGATAAGACGCAACAGGGTTGTCTTTCCACAACCGGACGGCCCAAGCAGGGTAAAAAACTCCCCCGCCTCAATGTGCAGGGACACCTTATCCAGGGCCACGAAGGCATTAAAGTGTCGCGAGACATCTACTATTTCCAGCAACTCGGTGATCTCCATTCCAGTAGGGAACGATTATTCGCGCTTCTCAAGCAAGACAGAAACGCGAAGGCAGCCGGTGAGCAGAAACTCACCGGCGAGCAAGCGGCGACAAGACCATAAAAAAGGACAGCAGGCTCCACTCCGCCCTCTGCCTCATCGGTCGGATATCCACATGTTTTCATAGCAGATACCAGCATAAAAATCAAGCGGCCCGTGGGATTCCCCCACAGGCCGTGATAGTACGCAAAACCAGGCGCCGTTCCGGCGCCACTCCTGCCTAAATCTGTTTCACCTTATTGTTCAGCAAATCCACCTGGGCCGAGACCGAGACATCACGCAGAATACGATCACTCACCACCTTGATTGCATGCAACACGGGTGCATGGTCCCGGCCAAAGGCCTTGCCGATATCCGCCAATGACTGCTGGGTA
>CAITDH010000014.1 GCA_903891045.1 uncultured Desulfobulbaceae bacterium
ACCCAAGAAGGTTCTCAGCTTGTTGGCGGGGAGCGTCTGCCGGTGCCTGCCGGGGTGAATCTCTTTGATTTCGCCTTTGCGGATCTTGATGGCGATGGCGAGTGGGAGGTGGTGGTCCTTGATAAATGGAACAAGTTGGTGGTGATGAAACAGAGCGGCAAGGTGCTGTGGAAGAGCGAAGAGCGCTATGGCGCCACTAAACGGTTTATTGGCGGGAAGTCGGCCATGCAGATGATGCAGCAGACCGGCGCCAGAAGGGGGGCCACCAAGGAGGTTGATGGGACGGGTGTCCTCTTTGAAGAGCTGTATATCCCCTCGCGGATATTGGTCACTGATGTTGATGGGGATGGTGTTGATGATATCATTATCAATGCCAATACCGCTACCTGGACCAGTCTGGTTCGCAGCAGCCAGGTCTTTGAGTCTGGAACTATGATCGGGATGAAGTGGAATGGTGCCGGACTTCAGGAACTCTGGCGTACTAGAAAGGTTGGTGGGTATGTGGTCGATTATGACGCCCGTTCCCATCATATGCCACTCAAAGATGGCGTTGAGCAGTTGTATGTCGGTGTTGTCGCTCAAGGGAGTTTTGGAGATGTGCTGACCGCCGATGAGTCGATGCTGCTGGTTTATCCTTTGCAGTTTAAGGCGCCGGAGAAGTAGGCAGAGGGCAGGGAGACAGTTGCTTGACCTGTTGGACACGTCCGAAGAGCAGGCAAAGGGAGAGATTAGATTTTTTCTCCCTTCTTTTTATATATATATATAACTCAGGAGTTAACGTGACACAACTTGGAGATGATTCTGTGTGGATGTCCGGCAATGAGGCCATTGCCCTGGCGGCTTACGAGGCCGGGGTCAAGGTCGCGTCCGGTTATCCCGGCACCCCTTCCACCGAGATCCTGGAAAACCTCTCGCGCTATGAGGGGGTGTATACTGAGTGGGCACCCAATGAAAAAGTGGGTCTTGAAGTGGCCATCGGCGCCTCTTTTGCAGGAGTCCGGGCCTTGGCCACCATGAAGCATGTGGGCCTCAATGTGGCGGCTGATCCCCTGTTTACCGCCTCCTATACCGGAGTGCGGGGCGGATTGGTGGTGATTGTCGCTGATGACCCGGAGATGCATTCCTCCCAGAATGAGCAGGACAGCCGCAATTATGCCTTTGCGGCCAAGCTGCCCATGCTGGAGCCCTCTGATCCGGCCGAGGCCAAGGAACTGCTCAAGCTGGCCTTTGCCATCAGCGAAGAGTTTGATACCCCGGTTCTTTTTCGTACCACGACCCGGATTGCCCATGTCAAAGGTGTGGTCACCAAAGGGGAAAAGCTGAGTTCTTCGGTAAGCCCCGGGATTGAAAAGATGCCGGCCAAGTTTGTCATGCTGCCGGGCAATGCCCGTAATCGCCGGGTGGTTGTGGAAGAGCGGATGCGCCGTCTGCGGGAGATGGTCGAGACCGCGCCCTATAACCTGGTGGAGGCAGGGGATACCCGCCGTGGCTTTATTACCTCCAGTGTCTCCTACCTCTATGTGAAAGAGGCCTTTCCCGAGGCAACAGTCCTCAAGCTTGGCATGTGCTGGCCCCTGCCGGAACAGAAGATCCGTGATTTCGCCAAGAGTGTGGATCAGTTGGTTATCGTCGAAGAACTCGATCCCTTCCTGGAGCTGCATATCAAGGCCATGGGGATTGCCTGTCATGGCAAGGATCTGATTCCCAATCAGGGGGAGCTGAATACTGCCATCGTTCGCAAGTCTGTTGATCCCACCTTCGCCCCTGAGCTTTTTGCGCCGGTGGCCCTGCCCATGCGCCCGCCCAATATGTGCGCCGGATGTCCGCATCGTGGTATCTTTTACAACCTGTCGCGGATGAAACTGTTTGTTTCCGGGGATATCGGTTGCTATACCCTGGGCTTTCTGCCGCCCCTTTCGGCCATGGACTCCTGCGTCTGTATGGGGGCCTCGGTGGGGATTGCCCACGGCATGGCCAAGGCCCTGGGGGCGGAGGCCAAAGGGAAGATCGTTTCAGTCATTGGCGATTCCACCTTTATCCATAGCGGTCTGTCTGGCCTGATTAATACCGTTTACAATGGTTCCAGTTCCCTGCTGATCATCCTTGATAACCGGATCACCGCCATGACTGGTCAACAGAACAACCCCGCTTCCGGCTGTAATATCAAGGGCGAGGCCGCCAATGCCATTGACCTTGAGGCCCTGTGCCGGGCGGTCGGGGTCAGGCATGTGGAGGTGGTGAATCCCCATGATATCAAGGCCTGCCGCCAGGTGCTGGAAAGGGCGTTGGAACGCGACGAGGCCTCGGTGGTCATTGCCAGGGCGCCTTGTGTGCTTCTTCCCGAGATGAAAAAGGCGAAACATATTCCATTCAATACCCGGCTTGCCAGTTGTACCGGCTGCATGGCCTGTGTGAAGCTTGGCTGTCCGGCTATCAGTTGGAACCCCGTGACTCCCCAGAAGGCAAAGGCGCTTGGGTATAAGGAGAAGCAGAAAGGTTTCGCCTTGATCAATGAGGTGCAGTGTAACGGTTGCGGCCAGTGTCAGGCGCTCTGTAAATTCGACGCCATAGTCGGGCAGGAGGCATAGGGATGGGAGCGCAAGGAAATATCCTGTTTTCGGGAGTCGGCGGCCAGGGCATTCTGCTGGCCAGTGAGATCATGGCCTATGCCCTGCTGGCGGCAGGTTATGACGCCAAAAAGAGTGAAGTGCATGGCATGGCCCAGCGTGGCGGTTCGGTAACGGCCCAGTTGCGGTATGGCGACAAGGTCTATTCGCCCCTCATTGAACCGGGGCGGGCCGATATCCAGGTGGCCTTCGAGATGATGGAGGCGGTTCGTTATCTGCCCTATCTGCACAAGAACAGCACGGTGATCGTCAACACCCAGAAGATCCTGCCGCCTTCTGTGGCCACCGGTCAGACCAGTTATCCGGCGGATGTGCTCGATCATATTACGGCTTTGGGGATTAAGGTGGTGCTGGTCGATGCCTTTGATCTGGCGCGGGAGGTGGGCGAGGTGCGTACCGCCAATGTGGTGATGGTCGGTGCTGTTTCCACCTTCCTGCCCATGGATGCTTCAGTGTATGAGGGGATTATCAGCGCCCGGGTGCCGGCAAAATTCCGGGACGTGAATTTAAAGGCATTTGCCGCCGGCCGTAAGGTCAGTCAGGGATAAAAACGTTATTGATTATGGTGTACTGTTACAGGAGTAGATGATGACAACCCTCTATTGGGAAGAAGAGATCGAGACCCTGCCCCGGGTCGGACTTGAGTCCATCCAACTGACCCGGCTGAAGCATCTGGTGGCTCGGGTGTATGCTACCGTTGCCCCCTATCGGGCGAAGATGGATGCTGCCGGGGTCAGGCCTGCCGATATTCGGAGCCTGGCTGATCTGCAAAAACTGCCCTTTACGGTCAAGGATGACCTGCGCGACAACTATCCCTTCGGGCTGTTCACGGTGCCCATGGATCAGGTGGTGCGGGTGCATGCCTCCTCCGGTACCACCGGCAAGCCGACCGTGGTTGGCTACACCAAAAAGGATATTGAGACCTGGGCCGGGGTCATGGCCCGCGCCTTGACCTGCGCCGGGGCCACGTCCCGGGACATGATCCATAATGCCTATGGCTATGGCCTCTTTACCGGCGGGCTCGGTGCCCATTACGGGGCGGAGCGGCTGGGGGCCACGGTCATTCCGGTCTCCGGTGGCAACACCAAACGGCAGATCACCATCATGCAGGATTTCGGTTCCAGCGTCCTGCTGGCCACCCCCTCCTATGCCCTTAATCTGGCCGATGCCATGGCCGAGCTGGGCGTGGACCCCAAAAGTCTGTCCCTGCGGGTGGGGGTCTTTGGTGCCGAGCCGTGGAGCGCGAACATGCGCGATGAGGTGGAGCGCAAGCTGAACATCAAGGCCGTTGATATCTATGGTCTTTCTGAGGTGATGGGCCCGGGTGTGGCCATGCAGTGTCTGGAGACGGATCGCGGCATGCATATCTTTGAGGATCACTTCCTGCCCGAGATCATCGATCCCGATACCGGTGAGGTCCTGCCGCCGGGCGAGCAGG
Organism: uncultured Desulfobulbaceae bacterium; assembly: GCA_903891045.1. Lineage (GTDB taxonomy): Bacteria > Desulfobacterota > Desulfobulbia > Desulfobulbales > Desulfocapsaceae > UBA2270. The sequence continues at coordinate 4,066 of CAITDH010000014.1, forward strand.
GGGAGCTGGTGTTCACGACCCTGACCAAAGAGGCCTTCCCCCTGATTCGCTACCGGACCAAAGATATCTCCCGGCTTATCCATGAGAAGTGTGCCTGCGGTCGGACCATGGTCCGCATGGAAAAGATCACCGGTCGAACCGATGATATGCTGATCATTCGCGGCGTCAATGTCTTCCCCTCCCAGGTGGAACATGTGCTCATGGGGGTCGAGGGCGTGGAGCCGCACTACCAGATTGTTGTGAATCGGGAAGGCAATATGGACACCATGGCGGTGAGGGTGGAGGTCAGTGAGGCCATCTTCTCTGATGAGGTGAAGAACCTTGAGAAACTGACCCGCAAGATCCAGGCCGACATCAAGGATCTGCTTGGTGTGACCTGTAAGGTGCAGCTGGTGGAGCCCCGGACTATCCAGCGCAGTGAAGGCAAGGCGCAGCGGGTTATTGATAATAGAAAAATGTAAAAAAACAGGAGCTTAGGCTGAAGGCTGAAGGCTGAAGACTGAAGGGTGGGAGTTTGAAGGTACTGTTTTCTTATGTTATTTCCTTCGGTCTTCAGTCTATTTACCTGAGTATTTCACATCTAATCCAGGAGGATTTGTCATGCATGTAGAGCAGATTGCTGTTTTTTTAGAGAACAAATCTGGCCGACTGGCGGAGATCACCGCCACGCTTGCCTATCATGGCATCAATATCCGGGCCTTGTCGGTGGCTGATACTGCCGATTTTGGGATTCTGCGCTTAATCGTCGATGATGTTGAATCCGCCAAAAAAGTGTTGAAGGCCGCTGGTTTTACGATCGGGATCACCAATGTGATTGCGGTTGAGGTGGCTGATCGGAGCGGTGGTCTGGCGCAAGTCTTGATGACTATTGAAAAGGCAAGGCTGAATGTGGAATATATGTACGCCTTTGTTAATAAGAGCAGGGAGGATGCGGTGCTGATCTTTCGTTTTGATGATATGGAACGAGCCATTGCGGCATTGCAACAGGATGGGTTTACGATTTTGAGCGGGGAGCAGGTCTGCGCCCTGTAAGAGAAAAGGGGGTGGTGATGAGTGGCCACCCTGATATGAATGTAAATTATAAAAAGGGGAAGGTTATGAAACGGATGGTATCGAAAGTTATGATGGGGGCCGCGGCTTTAAGTCTGATGCTAGCCCCTGCTGCCTGGGCCGAGAATATCAAGGTGGGAGCCATTCTGGCGGTAACCGGCCCGGCCTCCTTTCTGGGTGGCCCAGAGGCCAGAACCCTGGAGATGCTGGTGGCGGAGTTGAATGCCAAGGGCGGTATGAATGGCAAACATGTGGACTTGATTATCAAGGATTCGGCGGCGAATCCTGAAAAGGCGGTCTCCTTTGCCAAACAGCTGATTGAAGAAGATAAGGTCCTGGCCATTATCGGGCCTTCCACCAGTGGTGAGACCATGCAGATCAAGAAGATTGCCGAGGATGGCAAGACCCCGCTGCTCTCCTGCGCTGCGGCCGAGGTGATTGTCGATCCGGTAGCCTCCTATGTGTTCAAGACCCCGCAGAAGGATTCCGATGCCGTAAAGATGATCTACAAGGAGATGAATAAACTTGGGTTGGTGAATATTGCGGTTCTTGCCGATAATACCGGATTTGGCAAGGCCGGAATGGAGCAGCTGGAGAAGATTGCCCCTGAGTTCGGGATCAAGATTGTCGAAAAAGAGAGCTATGACACCAAGGACAGTGATCTGACGGCGCCTGTAGCCAAGATTAAGGCCAATAAAGATGTGCAGGCCATCGTTAACTGGTCGGTTGCACCTGCCCAATCTATTGTGGTGAAGAATATTCGTCAGGCAGGGTGGAATGTCCCCATTTTCCAGAGTCATGGTTTTGGGAATATCAAGTTTGTGGAGGCCGCAGGCGCCGCTGCTGAAGGAGTTATTTTCCCTGCCGGCCGTCTGCTGATTGCCGCTGACCTGCCTGCCGATAATCCTCAGAAAGCACTTCTGGTTCAGTATAAAAAGAACTATGAAGAGAAATATAAAGAAAATGTCTCCACCTTTGGTGGTCATGCCTATGATGCCTTTGTGATCCTTGATGCCGCTGTGAAAGTCGGCGGCAATGACCGGGATAAAGTACGGGCCGCTATTGAAGGACTGCAGAAGCTGCCTGGAACCGCCGGCGTCTTTTCTTTCTCTGCCAAGGATCATAACGGGTTGACCATTGATGCCTTCCAGATGATGACCGTGAAGGATGGCAAGTTTGTTGCCTATGCCGGAAAATAGGTTGAATAAATAAGCTGTTGACAGGCCGGGAGGTTTTTCTCCCGGCCTTTTTTAAATTGCCCTTCTTCAGTCTTCAGGTATCTTTTTAACTACCTGATTATCTGATTGCCTCCTGTATCTCTTTATGACCACTGAACTTTTTGTCCAGTATCTCTTTGCCGGCATCACCTATGGCAGTATCTATGCCATTGTCGCCATCGGGTTTAATATTATTTACAACACCACCGGGATCATCAATTTTGCTCAAGGCGAGTTTGTCATGCTCGGCGGGATGATTTCGATCAGTCTGCTGCCTTTTGTGCCGCTTCCTCTTGCCGTTACCCTGGCGGTTGTCATCACCATGATGGTCGGGGCCTTGATCGAGATCATCTTCATCCGCTGGCTTGCCAGTCCATCGGTGTTGCGGATGATTATTATCACCATCGGCATTTCCATTCTGACCCGGGAGGCGGCTCTTCATATCTGGGGTGAGAGTATCCGGTCGCTTCCCTATTTTGTCGGCAATGAGATCACCACTATAGGGATTCTGGGGGCGCGTATTTCTCCGCAGGTGCT
>CAITDH010000015.1 GCA_903891045.1 uncultured Desulfobulbaceae bacterium
ATCTTGAAAAAAAATCTCAACAGTAAAGAGACCATGATCCTCGAAGAGCGTTTGCTCACGGATGAACCTCTTACTCTCCAGAATATTGCTGATAAATTTGATATTTCCCGGGAACGGGTCAGGCAGATTGAGGTGAATCTGCTGAAAAAAATGAAGAAGTTGTTTGAGGCAGAAATGCCTGATATCAAAGATTTCTTCGATGGTGAAAGCATGGTGATTAAAAGCGGCCCTGATAATTAGGAGCCGTTTATGCCAATTAGATGGCCATGTTATTTATTGACAGTGGCTTAGCTGCTTCGCTATTTCTTTTTTGCTGATGTTTATTGTTTTTTTTATAAAATATAAAGTTTCGCTACGATTAAGGTTTACATAATGAAAGTACCTTTACTCGACCTCAAACAACAATTGAGTTATTTGAGAGCAGATATCATAGAGGCCGTTACCAGGGTTATTGATTCAACGACCTATATTCAGGGACCTGAAGTTTCTTTGTTGGAACAGGAGGTTGCAGCTTATTGTGGTGTGGAAAACGGGGTGGGGGTTTCCAGCGGGACTGATGCCCTGCTTGTTTCTTTGATGGCCTTGGGGATAGGGCCTGGTGATCAGGTTCTGACTTCACCCTATTCTTTTTTTGCCACCATGGGGGTTGTACTCCGGTTGGGAGCGACTCCTGTTTTTGTGGATATCGACCCTGTTTCTTTTAATATCGATCCTGTTGCCATGGCAGAAGTCCTGGCTCGTGATTCTGAAAGAAAAATCAAGGCTATTTTGCCTGTACACCTATACGGACAATGTGCGGATATGGTGGCGATTATGAAGCTTGCCAACCAGTATGCCTTGCCGGTGATTGAAGATGCTGCCCAGGCCATTGGCGCTGAATGCCCAATGAGCGCCGGGGGCGGCGAGATAAATGGACAATGGAAGAAGGCTGGTTCCATAGGACTGGCCGGATGTTTCTCCTTTTTCCCCAGTAAAAATCTTGGAGGGATCGGTGATGGCGGCATGGTGGTGACCCGTGATAGTGCTCTGGCCGACAAGATTCGCATCTTACTCAACCATGGGGCCTCGCCCAAATATTATCATGGCCAAGTGGGAGGGAACTTCCGTCTTGATCCCATTCAGGCCACTGTGTTGCGGATCAAGTTGACCTATCTGGAACAGTGGCATCGGGCAAGGCGTGAAAATGCGGGCCGCTATAACACACTTTTTGTTGAATCCGGTCTTGTTCAGAAGAACTTTCTTGTTCTGCCCCAGGCAGTTCATCTGGCGAAAAAACAGGATAATAGCGCCGTGAATGGCGCTGGAGAAAATTATCATATCTATAACCAGTATATCTTGCGGGTCAACCGGCGTGATGCCTTGATTGCTTGGCTACGCTCCCAGGATATCGGCTGTGAAGTGTATTATCCGTTGGCTCTGCATCAACAGAAATGTTTGGGGGCAAGTTTCCCGGTACTCTCTTTCCCCCAGGCTGAGAAGGCTGCCGCCGAGACCATCGCCCTGCCAATTTACCCGGAACTGACTGCGGATATGCAGGCGTATGTGGTTGAGAAAATCGCCGAATTTTATCGGCAGTAAGTGTGTTATCCTCGTGCATTTCTCTTCTGTAACGCACCCCGCAGGAAGTGCCTTTGGGGTGCAATCTGGAAGAAGAAACGTCTTTGCCATGGAGGTTTTTTTATGGTGAAGGGCTTTTTTCAGAACTCTTGGTCAATGGTCGCATCTCCAAGAATGAGATGTCGGCCGTTTGGCATCTTTGTCTGGCGGATTATTGCCGTCTTTTGTTTCCTTTGGTCTCATCCTTCTTTCTTGCCTGCGGCTTCTGCCGCCATTACCCCTGAACGTGATGTTGTTGTCAGTGACACCAGAGAGGAACCTGAGTGGAAAATCCTCTGGGATGAGGCCCGGGAACTGACTCGACAGGAGAAATACGCCGAGGCAGCCAAAAGCTATTCCCGGCTTCTCTCTCTGAAAAATAATATTGAAGAGGCCTCGTGGGAATATTGTCTGGTGCTCATTACCCTGTCTGATTGGGATCAGGCCTCCGTTCTTCTTGAAGATCTTTTGGAGAAAGATGCCAAGCGCCCTGAATATCTATTGGACGCTGGTTTGGTCGCCTTGAAAAAGAAGGAGTACGCCAGGGCCTTCACCTATTATGATCTTGTCTATCGAAAAAAAAATGATCTCGATGGGTCGCAGGTCAAGGAGGCCTTGACTGGTCTTGTTGCCGCCTTGCGTGGACAGGAGAAGTACGAGGCAGCCTATCTGTTTATGGAGGAACTCTTTCAGCACAGGCCTGATGATATCTCTTTGTTGCATCAACTGGCGGCCTATGCGGCTAAATCCGGGCGGCGGGAAAAGGCCTTGGCCTATTATGAAAAACTTGTCTCTCAAGATAAGGTAGAGGATCAGGCGCTGCTTGAGGCGGCTGTGGTCTTTGATCGTCCTGGCCAGGAGGCCAGGGCTGTTTTTTGCTGGCGACAATATCTGCAGCGTCATCCGGATTACCTGCCGTTTCAGGAAAAAATGGCTGATTATTTGATTGCCAAAGGGGAAAAAGAGGCTGCTTTGCCCCATCTCCTGATCTTGCTGGCCCAAGATGATCACCGTGATGCCCGCCTTTTGCAGATAGGTGCTATTTATCTGTCTGATCTGGGGCGGCCTGACAAGGCGTTGTCTTATTATGAGGATTATCTCCAGCGTCATCCTGAGAATCGGACTATTGCCCAAGAGATAGGAAGAATACAGGCGATGCTTGCCCAAGAGCTGGTGTCAAAAGTGGAACGGGAAGGCGTCTTGCCGGTATGGAAGGAGCTTGCACAGATTACTCCCAATCAGCTGGCTATTTATGTGAACATGGCCCAGCTTCTTGAAAAAAGTGGGAACAGCAAGGAGTTGCGCGCCGTCCTTGGCATGATTCATCAGCATGAGCCAGGGAACAGAGAGGTTATTCTCCGGCTTGCCGAGTTGTTTCTTGAGCAAAAAGATCTGGACGAGGTCGAGCATTTTCTTGGGCTCTTGCCTCAGGAGGAGCGTAATAGTCCAAGATATCTGCTAACCAGTGCGCGTCTTGCGGATCAGCGTGGAATTACGGGACAAGCGCTGGCCTGGTATAATCGCTATTTGAACGTGATGCCAGGTGATCAGGTTATCCGTTTTCGTTGTCTCAAGTTATCGGCACAGTTGGGACTGATTCGTCAGTATCAGGAATATTATGAGGC
>CAITDH010000016.1 GCA_903891045.1 uncultured Desulfobulbaceae bacterium
AAAAACTTCCCTGTTTTCGGCATTGATGCTGAAAAACCTCATCCTGAGCGAGTGGATCAAAGGGAAAACCATAAAAATGGAGAAGATGATAACTTCTGGGGCAAGAAAAACAATGATATAACTGGGGAATTTTTTACGCTCGTACATGGGCCTCCAATCCTGATAAATAGAGCCTGGTGGCCCACAAAGCAGGCCACCAGGCAGGATCATGCAAACTGATTTAGGGCTTGTACCACTTGGCCAGGCCGTCCTGAATTTCCTTGCCGGCTTGTTCGGGGGGCATGGTACCGTTCATCACCGCTGCGGTAACGCGCCACAGTTCGTTCTCCAGGTTGGGAGTGCCACGGGAGAGGATCTGGTACGAGTTGCGGATGGTGGAGGTGCAGGTCTGGCGCCAGCTCAGGAACTCATTGGCCAACGGGTCCTTGAGGGTGATCTTGTAGTTGGAGAGGGTGAAGAAGCCGGGCAGGGCGTTGCTGTAGAGTTCAGCAAATTCCTGGCTGGTCATCCATTCCAGGAATACCTTGGTTTCGGCGGGGTGCTTGCTGGCAGCGTTCATGCCCATGGCGATGTCGGTATGGTCGCTGATGTAGCAGGTGTCGCCGGCTTTTTGAACATAGGGCGGGAAGATGCCGAGCTTGAAGGAGGCATCTTTTTCAAACTGGCTGATTTCCCAGGATCCGGTCGGGTAGATGGCGCCCTTGCCGAGCGTAAACAGGCTCTGCGCATCCGGATACTTGACGGCCTGGTAGCCTTCGGGCAGGAATGGAGCCCAATCCTTCAGGTCAGTCCAGGTCTGGATATAAGCAGGATCGGTGTACTTGCCGGTACCGGCGATCAGCGCCTTGCGGCCTTCCTCGCCCTTCCAGTAGTTCGGGCCGATATTCTGGAAGCCCATCGTGGCGGATTCCCACTGATCGGCAGTTCCCATCACGAGCGCGGTTTCGCCGGCGGCCTTGAGGGTCTTGAGCGCGGCAAAGAACTCATCGCGGGTGGTGGGTTCAGCAATTTTGTACTTGTCGAACATATCCTTGTTATAGAAGAAGCCGTGGATGACCGAGGCCATCGGGACGCAGAAGACGGTCTTGCCATCGTCTGTGATCCAGGCTGACTTGGCAACATCGCCGAAGTTTTCCAGGCCTTTGAGATCGGTCAGAGACGCCAGGTAGCCCTTTTGGAACAGGCTGAGGGAGGCGTCAAAGGGACGGCAGGTGATCAAATCGCCGGCGGTGCCGCCTTCGAGCTTGGTGTTCAAAACACCGTTGTATTCAGCCGGGGCGCTCGGGGCAAAAACCACGTGGATGGTGGGGTTCTTGGCTTCAAAAGCGGGGATGATCGAATCTTGCCAGATTTTGATGTCATCATTACGCCAGCTTTCGATGGTGATGGTGACTTTTTCAGCTGCGGGTGCAGCCGTGGCGGCCGGGACGGCAGTGGCAGCGGGAGCGGCCGGGGCTTCAGTCGCGGCCGGGGCAGCTGGGGCAGCCGGGGCTTCGGTGGCAGCCGGGGCGGGTGCACCGCAGCTGGCCAGCAACATGGAAAGAACAACTACCAGACTTACAAAAAACATTGACTTGCGCATTTTCTTCTCCTACTTGCAATGAAAAAAAGGTTTGTTGTTGGAACGATATAAGTTTAACACCATGATCTGTTTTTTTGTTCGGAGTCATCACCTCCTTTTAGTGAAATACCATACCAGACTCGCCGCGCCATCAGGAACATCAATCTCGGTTGTATAGCTCATATCT
>CAITDH010000017.1 GCA_903891045.1 uncultured Desulfobulbaceae bacterium
AGGGCAACTTTCTGACCGGCAGCATCCATCATGGTCTCAGGAGCAGCAAGACCAAAACGCTTCAGAACCACTGTCGACTCGGGATTGAGCTTATCAGCGGCGATCTGCATACAGGCCTTGGCTGCCTGACCCTGAGCATTAAGGAGCGCTGCAAAGGCGATGGCTGAAGTTACTGAATCGGTATCGGGGTTAGAGTGACCTACTACACAAATTGTCATCGGGGTATTCCTCCATACATAATGAATTATTTAAATCGACCCAAACGGACGATTTCCTATACTGCTTATTCCCTTTTTCATACTGCCTATTATCTACATATACAAAATTCAGGATCTTTTTTTATCACAATAAACTTTGCCACATTAGTGCCTTCACCATAGGGAGTCAAGTAGAAAAAAGAGATAAAAAAACTTGATAATCATGCCACCAAACCATTATTCTGTCAATAAAAGCTTCGTGACTTTACCCTGCCCCTCAAGTATATTTAGAAGGCGTTATACAAAAACAATCGCCGTTGATACTGCCCCATTTTTGACCATTTCGGTACGATGGTCATGGACGCCCACAGGAAGCACTCTTGGGGTTATGATAAAGGGCGACCTCCAAGATACGTTTATCGGGAAACGACGGCCTGTATGGCAAGATTCCCCTGAATTTTTGCAACCCTTCCCCCTCCTTTAAGCCATAAAGTGCCTACCATGAAATTAACATCCAAACGCTCACCTTCCCTGCTTGTTCCTCTCGTTGTCTTGATCCTGGTGGCAGCAGGCTCATTCTGGTTTTTCTTTCATCGCAGTACCTCACAACTGCCGCCACAACCACCTGCCGTCACGGAAGGAGTACAAACCAATCCATCCTCAGCCCCTCTTGCCGACGAAATGTTAGTTCCAGGAACACCTGGCAACCCGCAGGACCAGGTTGTCCCTACCCCTGTTCCTGCCCTACCAACCAAAGACGACCTGCCGCAAGCAGTCGACAGAATCAAGGCGTTTTACCAACACCTCGATCAGCAGCAATATATTCAGACCCGTCACCTCGACGCCCCAAGCCATATTTATATGACCAAACTGATCCAAAAGCTGCTGGACGCCCCACCAGTTGTCACGCGAGAAACGGATGACCTCTTGACCATCCTTAAAAACAGCACCCATCTCTTTCGCATCCTTGGCAAAGACAACATCCTGCTCAGTAAAGAAATACTGAATCGCGAAAAAAACAAAACGGAAGAGCTTATGGCGAACTATTTTCTCCTTACTGAGCACCCGGAGGCCTTCGACAAGGAGCTATCCTTCACAATCCCTGAAGACGCGCTGTATCAATATGCCTGTTTCTTTCTTAACACCATGGGGGGCAAGCTTTATCTGTCAAGAAGGGATTCTCTCACCCGCATGCTTGTCAGCTATTATGCCATCATGATCGTCCACCAGGCAAACACCCAAGGGAAAAACGCATATGGCCTCCCGCTCCAACCAGCACTCGACCTATTGACCTCCGAGATTGAAGAAGGCGGCAATTCCCTGCACTATAAAGAGGCATATCTCGACGCCCTGTATGATCTGAAAGAAAAATATCAATAAGTTTCATCAAAATTTTCCAAGTCACCCCCTCAACATAAGGAGTCACTATCATGGATAGCTGGCATGTCGCGCTGAATGGCGTACAACAGGGCCCTTTCAGTCAAGCTCAGATCCAACAAGAGGCCACCGGAATGTACACCCAAGACACGCTGGTCTGGCATCAGGGTTTTGCCAACTGACTGCCTCTGGCCCAGGCGCGGGAACTGCAACAACTCTCGTTCAGCCGACCACCCATCAATCTTGACACCAGACAGGCCGATGAGATTGATTACCAGGTCCATGGCAAGATGCAATTTGTGGAGATAGAGCTTGACCCCCAGGAAAGTGTCGTTCCTGAGGCCGGGGCTATGATGTATATG
>CAITDH010000018.1 GCA_903891045.1 uncultured Desulfobulbaceae bacterium
AGGCAGCCGATGTATTACCATATTTCTGCACATTTATGAAAACCTTTTCTGCACGTATCCCCAGACGTTCGACCAATTTATTCAAGATCCGAATATTGGCCTGATGAGGAATGACCAATTTGATATCGTCGAGCGCGACCTGCTCTTGATCCAAAAGCAGGATAATGGCCTCTTCCATGGCCTTAACCGCATATTTGAAGACCTCACGACCCTCCATAACGATATGAGCTCCTGGACTTTCAGACTGTACCAGTTCGGGATTACAGCTGGCAGCAGTGTGCATATGCAACAGACGCCAAAGATTTCCATCTGAAAACAACTTGGCCCCGATCACCCCGCGATTTCCCTCGACATGGCCAAGGACAACGGCTCCGGCGCCATCACCAAAAAGAATACAGGTATTTCGATCATCCCAGTTCGTACGACTGGAGAGGGTTTCCGCTCCGATCACCAGAATCTTCTTGTTCGGATCAGCCTGGATATACTTATCAGCCAGATCAAGGGCATAGACAAATCCTGAACAGGCGGCATTGATATCAAATGCAAAGGCCCTGCCGGCGCCAAGTTCTTTCTGAACGAAACAGGCACAAGAAGGCATAAGCATATGGGAAGAGATGGTCGCGACGATAATAAGATCAATCTCATAGGCAGAGACCTCGGCCATCTGCAAGGCCTTCTCCGCTGCTCTGGCCGCGAGTCGATATGTTTCATCACCCTGACCACCAATCCGGCGCGTACTGATCCCGGTTCTGGTCTGTATCCACTCATCACTGGTATCAACAATCTTTTCCAGATCCTGATTAGTAACAACCCGTTCAGGCAGATAGGCGCCTGTCCCCAGAATCGCGGTACCCATCAGACCACAACCTCCTCATCCTGAGCGCTGAGGGCAAGACCTGCGGCTATTTTCTGATTTACTTGTTTTTCGACCATCTTGGCAGCTTCAAGGATTGCATTCTTAATCGCCTCAGCACTGGATTTACCATGACAGATAATACCAATGCCATTGACACCCAAAAGGGGCGCACCGCCATATTCTGCATAATCCACACGTTTGGCAAATGAACGAAAGGCGGGACGGGCAAGAAAATACCCGATCTTGGCAAGAGTTGATTTCATGATTTCGTCTTTTAACATCTGCATGGCAGCCCCAGCCAATCCTTCACTGATCTTCAGACAGATATTTCCGACAAAACCATCACAGACAATCACATCAACATCACCCTGAAACACATCACGCCCCTCAACATTTCCCACAAAATTCAAGGAGCTGGCGGCAAGTCGGGCATAGGTCTCCTTGACAAGAATATTCCCTTTCCCAACTTCTTCGCCAATGCTGAGAATACCAATTCGTGGATGATCTATATCGAATATATGAGAAAAGGCAGAAGCCATAACCGCGAATTGAAAAAGATGCTGGGGACGGCAATCTACATTTGCCCCAACATCCATCATAACGACCGGCTTCTTCAAGGTAGGAAAGATACTGGCAATTCCTGGCCGGGACACATGTTCCATCCGGCCAAGCTTGCGCACAGCAGCAGCCATCGTTGCCCCGGAGTTACCGGCACTGACGGCGGCATCAGCCTGCCCTTGACGCACAAGTTCAAAGGCAACCAAAACCGAGGCATCTTTTTTCTTGCGGATAGCATCAACAGGTGACTCACCCATCTCCACCACCTCTGCGGCATGGACAATATGGATATGTGACAACCTAATATTACCAGACCCCAAACGGTCAAGATGGGCCCGCAAGATCTGCTGGTTCCCAACCAGGATGACATCCAAACCTGTTTGTTTTACCGCAAGCAATGCCCCGCCAATCAGTTCCTCGGGACCATGGTCTCCGCCCATGGCATCCAGGGCAATACGCACGATTATGTCCTATTCTATATCAATATCAAGGCTAACAACCGTACGCCCCTTGTATTTGCCACAACTTGGACAAAGACGATGTGGCTGTTTTGGCGCGCCACACTCAGCACAGGTAGACATACCTGGTGCATTCAGGGCGTCATGCGACCTTCTTTTACGGGTACGAGAGTGAGAATGTCGCCTTTTGGGTAATGCCATAATATCCTCCAATAAAAAACGAAACCTGTTTTTCAGGGTAAATTTGAATAATCTTCTACTTGTTTCGACAAATAACCTGCTGAAATTTCACGCAAAATCGGCACGCTCTATTTTTTCGCAAGCACGACAACGGAAATATTTTTATTCACTACAGGCTACTAAACCTCAAAAAATACACCCAAAAGGATGCGCATAAAGAAAGAGAAAATAAACAATTTTCGCAAGAATGGCGAGGAAAAAAAACAGTTATCCACACTTTATCGATTTTCCCTTCTTTCCCTCAATACTATCCCAAGAACACCTGGATTACTCAAAGGTACTATTTTTTTCCTCCAGAAGTTTAACCAAACCCTCAAATTTGTCACGACGAAGGATAGATTTGAACTGCTCCATATAATTACGAACCAGACTCACCCCTTCGATGTTGATATCATACACCATCCATCGGTCTTCTTTTTTTGTCATGATATAATCAACAGGCATTAACTGATCATTATTTTCAATCTGGGTAGAGACGATGGCCCTGTCATCCTTCAACCTCTCCCCTGTATATTGAATCTCCTGGCCTGAATAATTCTCAAACTTGCCGATATAGGCATTTTCAAGAAGTTTGGTAAAAAGTGCCTGAAAATGATCCTGCTTTTCTTGCGGCAAATCCTTCCACTCTTTCCCGACCACCCGCTGAGACATCTCGCGAAAATCAAATCCCTGGACCACATGGCCCATAATCTTGGTGCGTCGCTCCACCTTATGTGCCTCTCCCTTCAAAGAGGGATCAAGTAAAATATCTATCAGGGATTTTAATGTGGGCTTTAACTGCTCGGTGG
>CAITDH010000019.1 GCA_903891045.1 uncultured Desulfobulbaceae bacterium
AGCTTTCCGTATCTGCTCAAAAGCAATCTGACATTTCGTCCCATCCTCCAGGACAAGCTCAACGGTATCATCTTCCGCCCGAACAATATCGCCGATCAAAACCTTCTGACCCTCAACATCTTCACGCAGCTTTAATTTCGCCTTCTTTCCAACGTAGCGCTGAAAATCATTCATACTCTGCAATGAACGTTCGAGTCCAGGCGAGGACACTTCTAGGTGATAGGCATGGGCAATCAGGTCTTCCACCTCAAGAAAGTCACTGACCTCTCGACTGACCCGGCTGCAATGATCCACCGTAATTCCTTCCTTGCCGTCAATAAAAAGACGCAACACCCAGCCATGCCCCTCAAGACGGAACTGGACTTCCACCAGTTCCAACCCCATGGACGGCAACAGCGTTTCCGCAAATGCCTGCACCTTTTCGACAACCGATCCACTCATGTCCGTATTATCACGAAGAAACTTGTTTGTTTCTGCGTCACCTTGGAAGAGACATAAAAAAAAGTGGGCAAGCCCACTTTCAAAGCCACCTGCATCATTCACACGATACAGATAGTATAACCAGAAAAAACCAGGTATAATTGGAAAGATAAACACATAGTCCAACCAGCAAACCCTGGAGCGGGCAACGAGATTCGAACTCGCGACCCCAAGCTTGGGAAGCTTGTGCTCTACCAACTGAGCTACACCCGCACACAACCCGACACAACATCATATATAAAACACAGAAAGAGCCCTTTGTCAAGCCAGAAGCAACCCCGGCAAGCACAGGAGACAAGCAAATTCTCAGGACTTGTGTTTTGCTCTGAATAAAAAATAAAATTGACAAACACGAGACAGCCTTATAGAAGATGGACTCTTTCATCTTCTTCTGATCTGGCCTTAAGCCGTTATTCATAAATAACCTTGACCTGAAAACAATGTCTGACAAAACACTTATTATCGCCGAGAAACCCAGTGTGGCCGCAGATCTTGTCAAGGCCCTACCCGGCAAATTCGAAAAGAGCAAGACCCATTACGAGAGTGACCAGTATATAGTCTCCTATGCCATCGGCCATCTGGTTTCCATCGAATTCCCGGAAGAGATTGACCCCAAATATAAAGAATGGAAATTAGAGAACCTTCCCATTCTGCCCGATCAATTCCCGCTCAAGGGTCTGGATGGCACCAAGAGTCAACTCAACGCCCTGCAACAGCTCATCCGCCGCAAAGATGTCCACGAGATCATCAACGCCTGCGACGCCGGCCGCGAAGGGGAGTTGATCTTTAAATATATCCTGCGCTATGTGTGGAACCAGTCCGTCGCCAAAAAGACATGCAAACGTCTCTGGTTGCAATCCATGACCAAAGAGGCCATCAAGGACGCCTTTGCCCATCTCCGGGACAATGAAGAGATGCTGCCCTTGGAAGACGCGGCCCTGTGCCGCTCCGAATCTGACTGGCTGATTGGGATCAACGCCACCCGGGCGCTCACCGGTTTCAATTCCCGGCGTGGAGGCTTTTTCCTCACCCCTTGTGGCCGGGTCCAGACCCCTACCCTTTCTCTCATCGTCAAAAGGGAACAGGCCCGGATCAATTTTCTGCCCCGCACCTATTTCAACCTGCTCTCCACCTTCACCTTTGACCAAGGCTCCTATATCGGTAAATGGATTGACCCCCACTTTGTCAAAGACGAAAAAGACAATCAGGCCAAGGCCGACCGGATATGGGATGAACAAAGGGCCGACCAGATCCTGGCGCAATGTACCGGTAAGCAGGCGCAGGTCGAGGAAACAAGCAAAAAGATAAGCGAGCGTTCGCCGCTGCTTTATGATCTTACCTCATTGCAGCGGGAGGCTAACTCCCGTTTTGGTTTTTCTGCCAAGAACACCTTAGGGCTGGCCCAGGCGCTTTACGAAAGACATAAGGTTCTGACCTATCCCCGAACCGACAGTCGATGTCTGCCCGAAGATTATCTGGCCACGGTCCAGGAAACCGTCACGGCCCAGACTGGATGGAATTTTGGCCAGTTTGCTCAAGAGGCCTTGAGCAAAAAGTTTATCAAGCCGGAAAAACTGATCTTCAATAATGCCAAAATCTCTGACCATCATGCCATCATCCCCACCACCGTCCTGCCCAAGACCTTGACCGAGCCGGAACTCAAGATCTACACCATGGTGGTCCAGCGCTTTCTGGCTGTTTTTTTTCCGCCGGCAAAGTTCCTGAACACCCGGCGTATCTCCGTGGTCGAGACAGAAACATTTCTGACTGAAGGCAAGATTCTCACCGATCCCGGCTGGAAGGCCATCTATGGCAGCGAGGTCAATCAGGAGCAGGGTGCGGTATTAAGCCCTATCCCGGAAGGGGCAAAGATCACCTGCGCCCAGATCAGCAAGGAACAGGCCGAGACCAGACCGCCTGCCCGCTATAACGAGGCGACCCTGCTCTCGGCCATGGAGAACTCGGACAAACTGGTGGGAGATGAAGAACTGGCTGAGGCCATGAAGGAACGGGGACTGGGCACCCCGGCAACCCGAGCCGCGATCATCGAAAAACTGCTCAATGAAAAATATCTGGTCCGGGAGGGCAAGGAACTCACCCCCACCGGCAAGGCCTTTAACCTGTTCGCCCTTCTTGAGGCCATGAAGATAGAACTGCTCGCCTCCCCGGAAATGACAGGGGAATGGGAGCACAAGCTCAATCAGATCCTGCACGGCAAGTTCACCCGCCAGCAGTTCATGGCCGAGATCAGGGACACAACAGCCCATATTATCTCCCAGATACGCAACTTTGACCGGACGGAGGTTCGGGCTGAAGCCTCTTTCAGCCCGGTCAATAATGTCCATTTCCATGTCAGCCCCACCGCCTTTATCTCAGAAGATGGAAAAACAACCATCCGCAAGATCCTGGGCGGCCGGATGATGAGCGAGAACGAGATCGTGGCCCTGATTAAAGGGGAAACCCTCGGCCCTTTCAGTGACTTCAGAAGCAAACAGGGAAAACCCTTTACAGCCTCGGTCAGGTTGCAGCAAAACAAGATAGAGTTTCTTTTTGCCGATGCCATCGACGATCTGGACATCGAGGCAATCAAGGCAACCCCAAACTTAGGGCTCTCTCCTGTTGACGGGACTCCGGTCCATGAAACGCCGGCGGCCTACATGTCAACATCGGCGCTGGACGGCGACAAAACAAAGGGGTTGCAGATCAGCAAGATTATTCTGGCCAGGGCCATCGAGCCACAGCATATCCACCAACTCCTGACCGAGGGCAAGACCAAACTGATACCCGGTTTTATCTCCAAGAAGAAACGCCCCTTTGACGCCTTCCTTCTTCTTGACAAAAAAGGAAAAATCACCTTTGAATTTCCACCACGAATAAAAAAAGAGAA
The DNA here is from genome assembly GCA_903891045.1 of uncultured Desulfobulbaceae bacterium. Taxonomy (GTDB): domain Bacteria; phylum Desulfobacterota; class Desulfobulbia; order Desulfobulbales; family Desulfocapsaceae; genus UBA2270. The sequence goes on from CAITDH010000019.1 coordinate 3,368, forward strand.
AAAACAATCGTAACTGACCGAGCTTACTTCACAACAGAGGAGCCCATAGAGGCGAAATATTTATGCAACGACTAAAGACAGAGTATCAAGACAAGAGCGGCCTGGAACTGGCAAAAATCTGCGCCAAGGTGGCCCTTGACGCCAAGGCGGAAGAGCTGATCGTCCTTGACGTCAAAGGCATTTCTTCCTTTACTGATTATTTTGTAATCATGAGCGGCCGCTCAACCCGGCATGTCCAGGGTCTGGCCGAGATCATAGAAGGCGAGATGCATTCTAAACGGATCAATACCTCCCATGCCGAAGGACTTGAGGAAGGCATGTGGGTTCTTCTTGACTTTGGTGACGTAGTAGTTCATATTTTCTACCATGAACAGAGAAAATTCTACGACCTGGAAGGCCTCTGGCATGACGCCAAACCAGTCAGTATCGACGACCTGTAATTTTCTTCAGGACGCCCTTAAAAAACAATAACCCTTCCCCAGGGATATCCCCTTCCCAAATACAAATCATTATGCAATACATAAGCACCAGGGGCGGTATCAGCCCCATTCCCTTTACCGAGGCCGTGATGATGGGCCTGGCGGAAGACGGCGGCCTGCTCCTGCCCCGCACCATCCCTCGTATCGGCAG